>JAGCYN010000003.1 GCA_017960745.1 Alphaproteobacteria bacterium
AACATTTAAAGAAAAATATACTAAAGAAGTCGCTAATCTGCAAACACAGGTTGCTATTTTGAAATCGAAATTGGAAGCCGAAAAGAATGCTTTTGAAGAAAGTAAAAAAACGGGTCCAAATCCGTTTGCTTTGGTAGATGATGAAAATGCACCGAAACGGAAAATAGCTGAAGAATATGCAATTATGGAAATTAGTGGCAAAGGCGATGCGTTAATTGCGTAGTTGATTAATAAAAACGGCGGAACATTTATGGTCAAGCCCGGTACAATTTTGAATACCGGACACGTTATTGAAGAAATCACACAAACGTATATTACCGCGGATAAAGGCGGGTTGAAAGATTATCTGTATTTTTCAGCCGGCGGTATTTTGGATAAAGAGCCGTCAAAACCGATAAACAGTGTTGCGGTAACAGATGATTCCGCAAACGAAGAAAAACCAGCAGCATCTAAAGTTCCGAGCCTGCGTGAAGGAATGTTTGCAGAGTAGAGAAAATGGCAGAGGAAGATGAAAAAGAAACAGTAAAAGAGACTGAAGAAACTGTTGAAACAGCAGCTTCATCCGATTCATCAGAATCCTCTGAAACTTCGCAAAAGAAATCATCGGAAGAAGATGATGCAAAAACCGGTTTAATTCAATCCCTATTTAGCGCCGGCAACAAGTTGTTGACTTTACCGAATTCACAGACAATTTCTATCGGTGATGATACACGTCGTTTGTTGGCGTTGTTTTCCGACGGACGCTTCTTAGTTGTTGAAACGCACAAATTTGATGGCCGTGTGATGAGTTTTCAGGTGCTGGCCAAAAGAAAAGGACTGCGTTTTGGAAAACCGATATTTGTCACACAAAACGAACTGAATGCGATTTATGCATACGGCGAGCGTGCGGCACCACCTGAATTGTCTGAAAGAGAAGTTGAAGAAAACCAACTGCAAATGCAACGTGACTTTGTGAATGTTGTTGCGCGTGCGGCGGCAAATAAAGTTTCGGATATTCACGTTGTGGTTGCGGATAGTACGCAAATTATGTTTCGTATCAACGGTATGATGCAAACGGTTATGGAATATGATGGTGCTTGGGGTGAAGCGTTTGTGCGTGCGGCGTTTGCTTCTGCGGATATTTCGGACTCAAACTATGCTCAAATTGAAGTTCAAGGAGCACAAATATTAGTTTCGACGCCGTTGCGTGGGTCAAACGGTAAATTGATGCTTCCACATAATGTGTTGGCTATTCGTTTGCAATTTAACCCGATAGCGTTCGGCTCGCAATATTTGGTTATGCGCCTTTTGTATGCTGATGACAATCCGGACGGTAGCGGTGATTTGGCATCTTTGGGATTTGGTGAGTACGAAGAAAATCTGTTTTATCGCTTACGATCTGTACCGACAGGACTGAGTGTTGTTGCCGGTCCGACCGGTTCCGGAAAAAGTACGACATTACAACGCAATATGATTAAGCTTCTGCAAGAGAAAAATTATGAATTAAACCTGATTACGGTGGAAGATCCGCCGGAGTATCCGATTCCCGGTGCACGCCAAATGCCGGTGACAAATGCGAACACAGAAGCGGAAAAAGATGAAATGTTTACCAAAGCCCTGTCAGCGGCATTACGTTCTGACCCTGACGTTATGATGGTTGGTGAAACGCGCTCCTTGTCAACGGCGGAATTGACTTTTAAAGGGGCTTTGTCGGGACACGGTGTTTGGACAACCTTGCACGCAAACTCGGCACCGGCGATTATCACACGTTTGAGAGATATGGGTATTCAAAAGTTTATGCTTTCCGATCCGGAATTGGTTAAAGGATTGATATCACAACGTTTGTTCCGAAGATTATGCCCGCATTGCCGAAAGAGTGTTAAAGATATGCTGGATAATCCGGCAGTTAAAAGATTAAAGATAGCTTTGGGCGATTTTGGCATAGAAAATACATATATGCGCGGTCCGGGATGCAAATATTGTGATAACAGAGGTATTAAAGGACGCATTAGTGTGCCGGAAATTATTCTTCCGGATGCAACGTTTTTGGAATTAATGATTGAAAGTCAAACGCGCAAAGCCATTGATTATTGGACAAGTGATTTAAATGGGCGAACTTTGAAAGATGCGGCAATAGAACGTATGTTGAAAGGTTTGATAGATTTGGAAGAGGTTGAGCGTTGGTGCGGTCTGTTAGACCAGCGACCGGTATATTAGGAGCGTAAGAGATGGCGGAAGGCACAAGAGTATCGGCTAAATCACTAAGAAAAGTCAGTGCAGTAGAAATCAAGTATGCTCAAATTATTTGTTTGAGTTCAAATAAAGCACGTTTAAAAATTTACAGAAAGCTGGCTTCTTTAATGGCAAACCGCTTTTCTTTAATGGATGCGTTGGATTTATTATACAGCAGTGCCAGTGATAACGGTCGAAAACCATATGAGCCGATGGCGATTGCAATTGTTTCTTGGATGAAAACATTACAAAACGGTTTAACTTTTGCCGATGCGTTACACGGTTGGGCACCGGGTAGAGAAAGATTAATGCTTTCAACCGGTGATGTGTCAAATCTTGAGAGTGCGTTATTGAATTTAATTAAGGTAACGGAAGGCTCCACAAAAATGATTCGTCCGATTATCGGCGCGATTGCCTATCCGGCATTTTTAGCAATGATGTCGGTTCTGATTTTATATGCGATTGGTGTCTATATGGTTCCGCCGATGCAAGAAGCCGCGCCATCTGTCAGGTGGACGGGGATAGCACGAGATTTGGTGAATGTATCGGAATGGATTCAGGTTTATTGGCCGATAGCTTTTTCGGCATTGCCGGTAGTTATGTTGGTTATTTATCTGACAATAGGTATTTGGACAGGTAAAATGCGTGTTGTTTTTGACAGGTTTCCTCCGTGGTCATTATATAAAATATTTATAGGAATCAGCTGGTTGCTGGCAATGGCGGCGCTGATTAAAGGTGGTACACCGGTATCAAGCGCAATGGCAGCATTACGACGGGACGCAAACAAATATCTACGTGAAAAAATAGATAAAACGCTCCGGTTTATCAATAACGGTGATAACTTGGGG
>JAGCYN010000032.1 GCA_017960745.1 Alphaproteobacteria bacterium
TCTTGGCCACAAAGTCGTCCAAAGACATAACTTCCTGTTTATCACTGCCTAAACGACGAACGGTTACCGTGCCGTTCTCTGCTTCTTTGGCGCCGACAACCGCAATATACGGCACCTTAGCCAAAGAATGTTCACGAACTTTATAGTTAATCTTTTCGTTGCGTAAATCGGTTTCAACCTTCAAACCGGCGCGCGACAACGTTTCCGCCACCTTTTGCGCATAACCGTCAAAATCACCGGTAATCGGAGCCACAACGGCCTGCAACGGCGACAGCCAGAGCGGGAATTTGCCGGCATGGTGTTCAATTAAAATACCCAAGAAACGTTCAATCGAACCGAACAACGCACGGTGCAACATCACCGGTTGATGCTTTTCGCCATCTTCGCCGATATAAGAAATATCAAAGCGCTGCGGCAGGTTCATATCCACCTGAATGGTGCCGCATTGCCACTCACGACCGATGGCATCTTTCAAGATAAATTCCAACTTCGGACCGTAGAAAGCGCCCTCGCCCGGATTGATTTCATAGGCATAACCGTGTTTTTCCAACGCATGAGCCAACGAATTTTCGCACAAATCCCAAATTTCATCGGAACCGATACGATAAATGCTGTCCGGTCTGGTTGAAAGATAGATTTTAATGTTGTCAAAACCGAAATCCTTATAAATATCGAAAATCAGTTTCATCGTATTGATGCACTCGTCTTCCATTTGTTCCGGCGTGCAGAAAATGTGCGCATCATCTTGCGTAAATTCGCGAACGCGCATCAAGCCCATCAGCGAGCCGGAAGCCTCGTAACGGTTAACCTTACCGAACTCGGCTATTCTGAGCGGCAAATCACGATATGACTTTACACCCTGCTTATAAACCAGCAAACCGCCCGGGCAGTTCATCGGCTTCACGCAGAACACGCGACCGTCCTCGGTTTCACCGGAATAGTTATGCGCACCGTATTTATCCCAGTGGCCGGAAGTTTCCCACAAAATACGATCCATAATCCGCGGCGTGGAAATTTCAACATAACCGTTATGTTCCTGACGATTGCGCATATATTCAATCAATTTGCGATAAACTTTATAGCCCTTATCGTGCCAGAACACCGCACCCGGCGCATATTCCGGCTCAAAGTGGAACAAATCCATTTCCTTGCCGATTTTGCGGTGGTCGCGCTTAGCCGCTTCTTCCAACATGGTCAGATAAGCGTCCAAATCTTTTTTGTTTGCCCAAGCCGTTGCATACAAACGTTGCAACATTTCATTCTTGGAATCGCCGCGCCAATACGCACCGGCGACTTTGGTAATTTTGAAAGCATCGCCGATTTTAGACGTGGACGGCACATGCGGACCGCGGCACAAATCGGTATAATTGCCTTGACGATACAGCGAAATAATCTCGCCTTCCGGTAAGTCTTCAATAATCTCAACTTTGTAATGTTCGCCTTTTTTCTTGAAAAATTCAATGGCTTCTTCACGCGGCATCACAATGCGTTCGATTTTTTCATCGCGTTTAATAATTTCGTGCATTTTGGCTTCGATTTTGGCGAAATCTTCCGTTGTAAACGGCTCTTTGCGGGCAAAATCATAATAAAAACCGTTATCGATAGCCGGACCGATGGTTACCTGTGTATCCGGCCAAAGTTCCTGTACGGCCTCTGCCATAACGTGAGAGCAAGAGTGGCGTAAAATGTGTAAACCGTCCTTATCCTTGGCGGTGATAATAGTGACTGTGGAATCGGTGGTAATCGGAGCGGTTAAATCTTGTAATGTGTCGTTGACTTTCACGGCTAAAGCGGCTTTGGCCAAGCCGGCGCTGATACGATTGGCAATATCCATACCGGAAATGCCTTCTTTTTCCTCTAAAATACTGCCATCAGGCCATGTAATCTTCATCATTTTTTCTACCTTTTCACTATTATTTATTATCACCTTGGTTCATGAGTTCTTCATAAACCGCAATTGTTTTATCACACATAATTTGTTTTGTAAAATGTTCTTTTACATTTTTTATACCGGCGGCTCCCATTTTATCTCTTTCGGCCGTGGTTAAATGCAGTGCCGTACTGATTTTTGAGGCCAAATCATCTGGGTTTCCGCTTTCAAACAAAAAGCCGCTGACACCGTCAAGCACCGTTTCCACCGAACCGCCGATATTAGACGCCACCACCACACGGCCCATTGCCTGACCTTCAATAGCGATGCGTCCGAAGGCTTCCGGCTCAATGGAGGTTGATAACACCACATCGGAAACCATCATCGCGGCCGGAATATCGGAAACGTGCCGAATAAACTGAAAACGGTCATCCAGCCCGTATTTATGAATCATATTTCTTAAATCTTGCGAATATTTCACGCGTCCCTGATCATCACCGATTAAAACGCAATAAAAATCTTCTTCTTTAATTTTGTTCAATGCTTCAATCAGCAATTTTTGCCCTTTCCAGTTGGTCAAGCGACCGATTAAGGTAATAATCGGCTTGTCTTCCGGAATTTCATTGGCTTCCATAAATTTTATCATCCGCTCGGCCGTGGTGGTTTCCACGTTGAAGTTATCCATATTGACACAGCGCGAGATGCGGCGAATTTTAGACTCGGCGGTGCCGTAATTTTTAATGATATGTGCCTTAATATGGTCGGAAATGGCAATCACCCGTTCGCCGTAGGTCATAACTTTGTTATAAAACTTTTTAATACCTTTCGGTCCTAAGCCGTAAGTGCCGTGAAAAGTGGTCATAAAATGCACACCGCAACGCTTTGCCGCCCAATAGGCACTCCACGCCGGCGCGCGTGAACGGGCATGCACAATGGTGATGCCGTATTGACGGATAATTTTAGCCAGCCGAATGGAATTGAGCCACATTTTAAAGATGTTTTTGGTTTTCAGCGGCAGCGTAAAATGCTTCACTTTGAGATGTTCCAACTGATATTCCATTCTGCCGCCGGCGGAAGCCACATAATTTTCAATGCCCCGTTTTTGCAATTCCGAAGCAATTTCAATCGTGCCCAACTCAACGCCGCCCTGATTCAATTCCGGCAAAACCTGAAGTACAACCATCTTTTTAGCTTTTGTGTCTGTCATTGTTTCCTCACAATTCTCACATAAATTCGGTGTATTGTAATATATTTGTATTCATTTTTCAAAATTTTGCATCTTTTATGCACATCTCATGCACAAAAAAACATCCGTACCCCAATTTTCATGAGATGCGGATGTTCCATGTCTGATCAAATGCACAGTTTCATTCCTGGTCAAGCTCAGTTTCCAAAGCACCGACGTTAAGCGTCTTATTGTACAGCGCAAGGGCAAAAACGTTCAGAATAGCGGGCCATATTTCAAACCCTTTGATACCGAAGCATACCAGAGCTGTACCGGCACAGAACAAGAAAACCGACAAACGTGTCTGTTTCTTAAAGAGGACATGAGCCAAACCGGCGCATGTAACTGCAATCACAGCCGACATAAAGTAGCAATTTGTCAGCCACATCATCAACGCCACAACAACGACGGCATTGACGGAAAAAATAATTGTTTGTTTCATAAAGCACTACAATTATAGGATTAGACATAGCTACATATTACGCTTTTTTTCGCAAAAACGCAACAAAAAAGTCATCGGTTTGAATTTAATCCGCCGCTCGGGTATTATCTTAAAGCAATTTTCAAAACTTCGGACGCGTTGTTAACCGGTATAATTTTCAAATTGTTTTTCACATTATCCGGCAACTCGGCCAAATCTTTGACATTTTCCTGCGGAATAATCACCGTTTTGATACCGCCGCGCAATGCCGCCAACAGCTTTTCTTTCAAGCCGCCGATCGGCAACACCCGCCCCTGAAGCGTGATTTCGCCGGTCATTGCCACATCGTTACGCACCGGCTTTTTGGTAAATACCGACACCAGCGTGGTATACATGGCAATACCGGCCGACGGACCGTCTTTCGGCGTCGCGCCTTCCGGCACATGAACGTGAACATCCGTCTTATCAAAGATTTCCGGATTAATCCCCA
>JAGCYN010000004.1 GCA_017960745.1 Alphaproteobacteria bacterium
CATTGTGATTCTTTCATCGTGCCGTATGCCGGACCAGGATTACCCTTGCAGTCAACGCTTGCCAAGCAGGAAGCCACACCGACATAAGTTTCGCCACCGGCCGTGCAGTCATAACCTTCGACTTTATAGTAACCGGCCAACGGCAGGCTGCTTTCATCAAAGTATGAACAACTGCCGCCGTTCGCGCTGATGTTGGCATTCTTCTTATAAGGACACTTACAAGATGTTGCATAATCCGCACCGCCGCAACTGACCGTTCCTTCGCCGACATTGCCGACACATTCGGCCGTATCAATCTTACCGTACGCCGGACCGGCATTGCCGTTACAGTCTTTTTGCGTGTTGCATTCCGCCGTGTGAATAATCCACGACAAGTCAACCTTCTGACACTTATTCTTCACGAAATAGCGACCGATGCTGACATATGCATTGTTGGCGGCATCATGATATTTCGAGGTGCTGTTAATCGACAATTCTTGGTGACAACCGTCAATCGTGCCTAAAACCGCATCCTGATCAACATAGCACTGTTCAAGTGTCGAGCATCTCTCATAATATTCTTCATCGCCACAAGTGCAGACAACCGAACCTTCGCCGATTAAGAAATCTTCTTCACGGCAAAGTTTATAACCTTTTTCCGTACAAGGGTTATGACCGCCGTCATCACAGTCAACGCATTTTTCTTCGCCGTTGTCTTCAATTAACTCTTCATCACACTCGCACTCGCAAGTATCCGGATTCAGCGAATAATATTGTTGCGTACATTTCTTTTCTTTATAGCATTTATGATCGCCGAACATAATGTAATCATCACACTTGTTCGTTGCTTCTAAGCTATACGGCTCTTCGCAATACGGTTTGCATTCGCAAGTTTCTTCATCAAGCTTATAACCAACATCACAAGTCTTGGATTTATAGCATTTCAACTCGCCTTTCTCAATCACATCATCACATTTGTGATTTTGCTTATCGGAATAACCGTACGGACATTCATTTTTATTTGCCGGAACGCAGTTGCAATTTTCATCCAGTTCTTCATCTTCGTTCGAGCAAATCTTTTCTTTATAGCAAGTGTTATCACCGCATGTTTGCTTTTGTGACAGCAAACATCTGGCACTTGGCTTACTCGTCGTATAATCCGGCGGACAAGTGGCCTGCTTGCGCGTATTCTTATAACATCTCGTACCGTCAGGAAGCGTTTCTTTATATTCGCAATCGTAGCAGGCATCATCAACACAGCTCATTGATGTACCAAGCGGGCACAGAGTATTCTCACACGTGCATGTCGTCAAATTCAAATCTTCATGACCAGAGCAGGACAAATTACATTCGCATTTACCGCAGGTACCGCCGATAACTTCTTCCGTGACTAATGTAAAATTACCGCTGCATGAAGTAACGGTAGAAGAATATCCCGGCGAGCAAGAAATCGAATTTTCATCCACCGGCATTTTATACCATTCTTCTTCACAACCGCCAATCGGAAGGAAACAAACTTTGGCACACAAACAGCCGATACAAAAGGTATTAACGGCCAGTCCCAAAACCAAACCTTTTAATAGACGCTTCATAGAGAATCTCCCAAATACAGTTATAACTTTGTGCGTATCTTAACATCTTTTCTTAATTTTGTCAAAATATTTCTGCAAAATTTTGTTTTTACGCAAAACTATTATAAAAAAATGTCTAAAATCAAGAATTTCAAGAACTTAACAGCAAAAAACCCTCCGCATCGGGAGGGTTATAGATGATTGGTGCCCTGAAGAAGACTCGAACTTCCACTGCCTGAGGCAACATGCACCTGAAGCATGCGCGTCTACCAATTCCGCCACCAGGGCTTCAAAACATCAATATGTATATTGACTTTTTTTGGCGCTGTCAATATTTTTATTGCAAGATAAGCGATTTTATATCGTAAATGCCGTAAGCATCCAGCAACAACAGCGTTCCCAAGGCTATACGATACAAAACAAACGGCAGAAATCCTCTGTTTTTCAGCCAATACATCAACACCGATATCGCCGCCAGCGAAAACAGGAAAGAATAGCCGACAGCATGACAGGCATCTAAAATTCTGGCCGTATTGCCCTCCTGCCACAACTCATAACCGGCAAGCAAGCCGGCCGCCGAAATGGCCGGTATGGCCAGCAACATCGCAAATTTTGCGGCTTCCTGACGTTCCATTCCCAAAAAACGGCACATGGTGATGGTGATGCCGGAACGGCTGGTTCCCGGAAACAAAGCCAAACATTGCGCACACCCGATCAGCAACGCGTCAATCGGCTCCAAAGTTCTGATTTTACGAGCGGTAATCGACATACTGTCAACAAACCACAGCAACAGACCGTACATCAAAATATTCCAACCGATCAGTTTGGTGTTGCGCAGCCAGTCCATACCGCAATATTTCATAGCTAAACCAGCTAGAATTACCGGCAATGTAGCAATGACCAACAAATAGAAAACCTGCGTGCCGTAAACTTTAAAATTCGGCAGCAACCTGGTTTGCCAAAGCCCTTTCATCATTTCCCATATCATCGGTGAGAAATACAGAATAACCGCTAAAAGCGAACCGATGTGTAAGGCCACATCAATATCCAAACCCTGATCCGTAAAATCGGTAAATTTTGAAAATAAAATCAAGTGTCCTGAAGAACTGACCGGTAAAAACTCCGTAATGCCCTGTAACAGCGACAGCAACAACAACTGCGTATCATTCATTATTTTTTTATTATCCTATTCAGTAAAATCTCCGGCATAAACGCCTTCAATGACTTTACAATGCTTTTCCTTAATATCCAGTAAAGAATGCGGACGAAAACGCACATTATTCAAGGAAGCGCCCCAATGCAAATGCGGACCGGTTGCACGCCCCGTTTTGCCGACAAAACCGATAACATCACCTTGTTTGACCGTATCGCCTTCTTTAACCGTGGCGGCTTTTAAATGAGCATAAATGGTTTGCAAACCCTGACCGTGATCAATCACCACCATGTTGCCGGTATAAAAATAATCTTTGCCGCTCAAAAGAACGATCCCGTCACCGGAAGCTTTCACCGGTGTTCCTTCCGGCGCCGCAATATCCGTACCGGTATGCGGACTTTTCGGGATGCCGTTAAAAATGCGCTGATTACCGAAATGGCCGCTGATTCTGCCGTCCACCGGCAAAATAAATCCTCGACGCCAAAAATCACCTTTTTTAACATGAGTGACGGCACGCCCGAGTTCGCGCCGTTCACGCTGAATTTCCGCTTCGGCTGACTTACTTGGCGTTACCTTTCCCTGCGCCACTCCGCTGATGTGCTGAACATCCCAATCTGTCGGCGCAATCTGCACCTCATAAAAAGAACCGGCATCCGTTCCCGGATAAGCGGCAAATGTCATTTTTTTCGGCGCATCGCGATGCAACGCCACCAAAACAATGCCGTCATCGCTGACCGGATAATCTTTACCTTTTGCAGGGTCAAACTTCGGCGTTTGCAAATCGTCAATACCGATTAAATCATAAACGGGAAACGAATGCGCGTTCGGTTCCCTGATAAAAATCAGCTCGCCTTGTTTCAAATCGCCGCAAACCTCAATGGTTTCGGCAAAAGCGTCAAACGCGCAGAGGCTACAAATTATCAAACAAATCGCCTTGAACCGCATTTTCTCTCTCCGTTACTCTGACTCTGACAATCCCGTCGGCAAAGCGAATGTGCAGATTTTGAGCGTTTTTAGCCTTGCTTGTATCGTAAACGGTTTGAAATTTACTGTCCGAAATCCACGCAAATCCGCGTTGCAACACGGAATTAACCGAAACACCTTCCAAACGCAATGCCAAATTTTCCAGTTTTTCCTGCTTTGCTTTTAAGATGGTTGTAATATAAAAAGGCTTTAAATTCGTCAACTTCAACGCATTTTCTTTGCTGTCCAGCAAATTTTCAAACGCCAGTTTCAACCGTTCCACCCGCTCATCGAGCTTCTGCTGATTATCCAGAATAATCTGTTGCAACGGTGGAATATTATAACTTAAAACTTTAATATACTGTTTTAACTCATTGAAATATCTGTTTATTGAATTATTCATGCGAACCGCCGTCGTCAACAGTCCGTTATAAATATCGCTTTTAACCGGCACTGCAAATTCTGCCGCGCCGGTCGGAGTCGGCGCCCTTACATCAGCCGCATAATCAATCAACATCGTATCGGTTTCGTGTCCGACGGCTGAAATCAACGGAATTTCGGAATTATACACAGCCCGAACCACAATTTCTTCATTAAACGGCCACAAATCTTCCAAACTGCCGCCACCGCGTGCCACAATCAAAACATCAGGCCGAAACGCGGCTTCTTTCGGCAAACGGTTAAAACCGTCAATGGCCGCCGCAATTTTTTCGGCCGCGCCCTCGCCCTGCACCGGCGTCGGCCACACCACAATATGACACGGAAAACGGTCGCGGATACGATGAATAATATCCCGAATAACCGCGCCTGTCGGACTGGTCACCACCCCGATAACCCTCGGCAAATAAGGCAATTTTTGTTTATGTTCGGCCGCAAACAGACCTTCGGCGGCAAACTGTTTTTTACGTTCTTCCAATAGCTTAAGTAAGGCACCTTCACCTGCCGGTTCCAAACTTTCAATCACTAACTGATACGAGGAGCGCCCGTTGAATGTAGTAATTTTACCGGTAGCCACCACTTCCAAACCATCAGCGATTTTAACGGCTAAATTGGCGGCTATACCGCGCCAACAAACCGCCGACAACACCGAATTTTCATCTTTAAGCGACAGATACCAGTGTCCGGAATCGGCTCTTTTGGCGCCGAAAATTTCCCCTTTAACGCGCACCAAAGCAAACGAACTTTCCACCACTTGTTTGATTGCAAAGGAAATTTCGCTGACAGTATATTCTTTTTTTGGCGCCAACATATCCGTCATCATGCGATAATTGTAATTAAATCTTGTCAATAATCAATGACGATATCGTTTTTTACACCGCCGATTATGTATTTTGTCTGGTTAATTGTTTAAAAAAATTATTGAATTTTTAATAACCGATAACTATAATACAACCAGATTTGTATATAAAGAAGGAGTTACCATGTTGAAATTAGTTCGCTTTATGGCTCTGGCAGTATGTATTATCTTGTCAGCTTGTTCAAAGGATGAACAGGCGGCTGCATCTAACAAGTTAACCGTTCGTTCCAGCGCCGAAAACGCCGTCCTTCACACATATGATGTTGAAATGACGGATACCAAAGAAAATATATACACAGGTTTGATGGGGAGAACTTCCCTTGACCCGAATGTTGCTTTTGTGTTTGATATCAATATGGTTCCGCAGGATATGGTTGTTGCCATGTGGATGAAAGATACGCTTATTCCTTTGGATATGTTGTTTGTTGATGAAGAAGGTGTTGTTTTTGCCATGCATGAAAATGCTCAGCCGCAAGACACCACACCGGTTTATCCGCCGAAGCGCCCGCGCGCCGTCTTGGAAATTAACGGCGGTCAAGCCAAAGAATTCGGCATTAAAATCGGAGATGTTATCGAACATCCTTTATTTAAGAGTGAAAAATAAAGATTTCTCATTTAAAAAACGCTGCTTTCGGCAGCGTTTTTTTATATAATTCAGGCTTGATAACGAACATTTAAACAGAGGTTGGTTTATGCGCAAACAATTCAAAACCGGTATTGTCTTTTTTATTTTCAGCATAATGACGGCTCTTATCGCCAATAACGTATCAGCCGCCGAACCATCGTTGTCAATTGATGAATTGCTCCGAAGAATCGGTCATGATAATATCTGTCCGCTGATTAAGGATCACAAAATCTCCAAACTGCAATCTTCGACGGTGTGGCAAATGCAACAAGCGTTGCAAAAAGAAATAGAAAATATCGAAACGCGCACGCAATACATCAATAATCTGCAGCAAAAATATCAACAATCCCAAGACTTCGCCTATCGTCTTGCCAACCAGGGAATGACCGAACAGCTTAAAGAAAATAGAGATTTTTTGAAAAAACAGGAAAAAATCGTCGCCGATATCAGTAAAAAATATCGGAATTTCTTCCGTCGCCACAATCCCGACGAAACCATTTATATCATAACTTCCAAATATCCGCTCTGTCGGGAGTGCAACCTGACTTTTAATGCCGATCGCAAATATATAAGTATCGTGACTTCCGAATATGAAATGGCCTTTTGCTACCAAAGAGTTGAAATCGACGACATGTTTAACGGTCGCAGCATTCAAGCGCCGGATGTGAAATACATTGACCAAAACGGTGCCATGCGTGCCGTTAATTTTCAGAAATTATTCGGTTTTTATCTTCATGATTTGGAACGCATCGGCAACAATATGGATATCAACAACCAAGTTTTATTTAAAGAAATTCAACAAATGAACGGTAAAAAAATCAAATATGTTCCTTAATAGGAAGGATAGTGTTTGCACACGGTATAGTTCACTTCGGTTTTATGGTTGTGGTCAACTGTATCTAAGGTTTTATTGTTTTTATTCATGATGACTTCCCACTTATTGAAGACTTTAGCGATAAAGTTATGTAAAGCTTCAAACTGCCCCGTCCCGCTGCAATTTGAACTGCCGGCAGCACAAACCAGTTTTTTGGCCTTTCCGTTCGCCAACGAATGCAGTTCTTTAATCATCTCGTTGACAGCTATTTTACTGATAAAAAAGTGCTGTAATTCATGCCGCAGAACCGCTCTTTTTTTGCATCCGCTGTATTCCTTGGTCATATAGATTTTGCCGTTATATTTGATGTTCACGTTGGCCGTCGGCACCACACAGGAATATTTTCCCATCCGCACGGCTCTTTCTCTGAAAGATAAGGTATGAAAAAGTTGACCGGCAAAACATCCGGCCGCATCGTTATATTGGCAATATTTTTCCACATTATCAACATATTCTACCGGCAGTTTGCTGAAAGTATAAGTTACCGAAACCAATTCTTTTTTCTCTATTTGTGCACGACAATTTTTGTTGAGTTCATCGGCAGACAACTGCGCCGCCGCTTGTGCCGATATCCCTAGCCAACAAACGCTCAATACACATAAATGAAAAAACGTCCTCAGTTTCATGAATATATTATAACGCCAAAAAAGTTAAATATCCACAAAAAAGGCTTCTTCCATCACGGAAGAAGCCTTATTTTTACCAGATGCTTTTGATTATTTATATTCAGCCAAGTGTTCCAACAAAGCGCGTTTTTCGTTCACGCCTTCCTGAGCCTTATTCAAAAGCATGTTGTAGCGTTCCGGATTGCTCTTATTAACAATCTGGAAGCGGGTTTCGCTGGCCATGAAATCAGCCAAAGGTTTGGTCGGTGCTTTCGAATCAAGCATCAACGGTGCCTTGCCTTCTTTCATGTTGTCCGGATTATAGCGATACAGCGGCCAACTACCCGATTCTACCGCATTCTTTTGGTGCGTTAAACCGTCAGCCATATTCAAGCCTTGGTTAATGCATGGGCAGTAAGCGATAATGATGGACGGACCATTATAAGCTTCGGCTTCGTTCATCGCCTTAATCACTTGCATATCGTTGGCACCCATTGCCACCTGAGCCACATAAACATTGCCGTAAGACATGGCAATCATTGCCAAATCTTTCTTCGGCAATTCTTTACCGGCTGTTGCAAACTTCGCGGAAGCACCCATCGGGGTTGCCTTAGACTGTTGACCACCGGTATTAGAGTAAACGCCGGTATCAATGACCAAAACATTGACGTTGCGACCGGAAGCAATGGCGTGATCCAAACCGCCGAAGCCGATATCATAAGCCCAACCGTCGCCGCCGATAATCCATACGGACTTCTTAATCAAGTAGTCGGCAACTTCGTTCAAGTGCTTGGCTTCTTCGCTGTTGATGGTTGCCAATTTAGCACGCAAAGCGGCAACATTATCACGCTGAGCATCAATTTCGATATCGTCAGATTGCGGATTTTGCAAAATCTTGTCAGCAATATCGCCCAACTTATCTTTCATGCTGTTCAGCAAAGATTCGGCCATCACGCGACCTTGGTCGATGGAAATACGCATACCCAAACCGAACTCGGCGTTATCTTCAAACAATGAGTTAGCCCAAGCCGGACCATGACCTTTTTCATCTTTGCAATACGGCGTTGTCGGCAAGTTACCCGAATAAATTGAAGAACAACCGGTCGCATTGGCAACAACCATTCTGTCACCGAATAACTGTGTCAACAACTTAATATACGGGGTTTCGCCGCAACCGGCGCAAGCACCGGAGAATTCAAACAACGGCTGAATGAGCTGTGTTGTCTTCGGCATATTCTTAGCCACATCGGTACGTTTAACATACGGCAAAGTTTCAAAGAACTTCCAGTTGGCTTTTTCCACATCCAAATGATTTTCGATATGATCCATATTGATGGCGTGCAATTCCGGATTTTCTTTATTCTTAGCCGGACAAGCACTGACGCAAACGCCGCAACCCGTACAATCTTCCGGTGAAATTTGCAAGATGAATTTCTTGCCGGCAAATTCCTTACCTTTGTAGTCAGCGGACTTCAAAGTAGCCGGCGCATTTTTCAATTCGTCTTCGCTTGCCACTTTCATACGGATAACACCGTGCGGGCAAACAATAGAGCATTTACCGCATTGAATACAGGTATCAGCATCCCAAACCGGCACTTCGGTTGCCACACAACGCTTTTCATATTGTGTGGTTGCGCTCGGCCAAGTACCGTCAAGAACTTCTTGCAATTCAGAAGTTTTAATGCTGTCGCCTTTATCGGCAATCAATTTAGCCGTCAAGCCCTTCACAAATGCCGGTGCATCTGCCGGAACCGGCGATTGACGATGGAACTTCGAGGTCACATGATCCGGATATTTTACTTCAAACATATGTTCCAAAGAAGCATCAACCGCGGCAAAGTTCTTTTGAACAACGGCATCACCCTTCTTGCTGTAAGTCTTTTTAATAGCGGCCTTAATTTGTGCAATTGCTTCATCTTTCGGCAAAATGTTGGAAATTGCAAAGAAGCAGGTCTGCATCACCGTGTTAATGCGTTGGCCCATACCGGTTGCACGAGCCACATCAACGGCGTTAATGGTGTAGAACTTCAAATGTTTAGCCAAAATCTGCTCTTGAACTTCAATCGGCAGATGATCCCAAACTTCTTCAGCCTTATACGGTGCATTCAACAAGAATGTGGCGCCGTCTTTAGCAATATGCAAAATGTCAACTTTATTCATAAATTGGAACTGGTGACAAGCCACAAAGTCTGCCGAAGTAACCAAATAAGCCGAACGGATCGGATTATCGGAAAAGCGCAGGTGTGAGGTTGTCATAGAGCCGGACTTACGAGAGTCATATACGAAATAACCCTGACCGTATTTACCGGCATCTTCGCCGATGATTTTAATCGAGTTTTTGTTAGCACCAACCGTACCATCGGCACCCAAACCGAAGAATACGGCACTGACCACACCGTCAAGCGCAATTTCAAATTTTTCATCATAAGCCAAAGATTTGTGAGTTACATCATCTTCAATACCGACGGTAAAGCCGTTAATCGGTTTGGCAGATACCGCATTGTCAAACACGGCTTTGGCCATTGCCGGTGTAAATTCTTTAGAAGACAAACCGTAGCGACCGCCGTAAATTTTCGGCAAGCTTGCCAACTGACCGTTTGCAAATGCTTGCGACAAAGCGGTAACAACATCCAAATACAACGGCTCACCGAGCGAGCCGGATTCTTTGGTTCTATCCAAAACCGAAATGGTTTTAACGGTTGTCGGCAAAGCCTTCAACAAAGCTTCGGTCGGGAACGGACGATACAAATGAACTTTCAAAACGCCGAGTTTGGCACCTTTAGCGTTCAGATATTCAACGGTTTCTTCAACCGTCTCAGCGCCTGAACCCATCACGATAACCACATTATCGGCATCTTTGGCACCGCTGTAATCAATAATGTGATATTGACGACCGCTGATGCGTGCAAATTTATCCATTTCTTCCTGAACAATGGCCGGAACTTTATCATAATAAGCATTTGATGCTTCACGACCTTGGAAGAACACATCCGGATTTTGAGCCGTACCGCGGATAACCGGTGCTTCCGGACGCAAAGCATGAGCCGCGTTAAATTTATAATCAACGCCGTCCATCATAGCACGCAAATCATCATCGGAAAGCAACTTAACTTTTTTGATTTCGTGAGATGTCCGGAAACCGTCAAAGAAGTGCAAGAAAGGCACGCGAGAACGTAAGGTTGAAGATTGCGCAATTGCGGCCATATCGCCGGCTTCCTGAACCGAGTTGGAGCACAGCATGGCAAAACCGGTCTGACGAACACCCATCACATCGGAATGGTCGCCGTAAATTGACAAAGCATGATAAGCCAAAGAACGAGCGGCAACATGCATAACGAACGGCATTAACTCACCGGCAATTTTATACATATTCGGAATCATCAACAGCAAACCTTGCGAAGCCGTGAAAGTGGTGGTTAAAGCACCGGCTTGCAAAGCACCGTGGCAAGCACCGGCGGCACCGGCCTCGGACTGCATTTCCTGAACATCAGGACTGACGCCCCAAATATTTTGTTGTTTTGCCGCTGACCACGCATCTGCCCACTCACCCATCGGAGACGACGGTGTAATCGGGTAGATAACGCAGACTTCATTCAGACGATGAGCCACTGTTGCACAGGCTTCATTGGCGTCCATCATTTTCATTTTAACATCTGACATTTATCAAATCCTTTTTTAATTTGCTTAAAGAAAATAAACCATGTTTCGGTTTCATAAAACAAACCGAAATGTTTATGGCGCATTTATATCATACGAACATAAAAAATCAAGTTTTTTTAACGGGTGTTGCACGAACTTTTTATGCTTGAAAAATAAATTCGTCATGCTATGATGCTGCCGATTTTGGTAAGGAAAAAAAATGTACGATATTCTGATTGATACCATCATTGATAATCTAAAAATATTTCCTTTTTTGTTCGTTACTTATGTACTTTTGGAATATGCCGAACATAAAATGTCCGATAAGCTCTCCGAGACCATTCGTAAATCCGGAAAATTTGGACCTTTAATTGGGAGTTTATGCGGCACTCTACCTCAGTGTGGTTTTTCAGTAGCGGCCTCCAACTTTTATGCCGCCCGCATTATCGGCATTGGAACCCTGATGGCGGTTTATCTTTCCACATCGGACGAGATGTTACCGATATTATTGGCCAACACCGTTTCGCCGGTACTGATTACCAAAATTCTGGTCTGCAAAATTTTGTGTGCCGTTGTCTTCGGTTATACCATTTATTTTATTTGGTACAAATACCATCGCCGATTACCGATAAACATTGAGCAACTTTGTCAAAACGAAGGCTGTCATTGTGAAGATCAAATTTTATGGCCGGCTTTACGCCATAGCTTAAGGATTACAGCGTTTATTTTTATTGTTACTCTGATATTAAACACCGGTATTACATATTTTGATATCAAAGCTATTACTCAATATTTGCAAATGCCTCTTTGCGGAAAGCTGTTCAGTGCCCTACTCGGCTTAGTTCCGAACTGTTCACCTTCCGTCATTCTGACAAAAATGTATTTAGACGATTTTATAGATATCGGTAGTCTTATAAGCGGCACCCTTTGCAATGCCGGCGTAGGTCTGTTGGTTTTATTCCGAGTTAATCGTCATCTCAAAGAAAATTTGTTGATTGTTTCGTTGTTATATGGTTGTGGTGTACTCGGCGGTTTTCTGTGCGAATTGATTAAGTTCTGATCCCGATACGCTAAATTAAAGAAAAGATTTCAGATAAAAAAACGCTCCGAAAAATCGGAGCGTTTTTTGTTATTTAAGCATCGAATTATGCTTCCGTTTCACCTTCCGGTAACGCCGGTGCGGCGTTGCCTTCTTCAACGGCTTGTTGAGCAGCTTGCTTCATTTCTAAGATTTCCTTATCATTCTGCGCAGCCACACGACGCAACGAGCGTAAAACATTACCCGTACCGGCCGGAATTAAACGACCGACGATAACGTTTTCTTTCAAGCCCTTCAAGTCATCAACCTTGCCTTCAACAGCAGCTTCGGTCAAGACACGCGTGGTCTCTTGGAAGGATGCCGCTGAGATGAATGACTTGGTCTGCAACGAAGCCTTCGTAATACCTAACAGAACCGGATCGGCAACGGCCGGCTGACCGTTTTCGGCCAATACTTTGGCATTTTCCGCTTCAAAGACATCGCGATCAACTTGCTCGCCCACCAAGAAAGTGGTGTCGCCCGGTGCGGTAATCTCAACTTTCTTCAACATCTGAGATACAATAACCTCAATGTGCTTATCGTTGATGCTCACACCTTGCAAACGGTAAACGGCTTGAACTTCCTGAACCAAATATTCGGCCAATTTTTCAACGCCCAACACACGCAAAATATCATGCGGTGCCGGTGTACCGTCAACCAGCAAATCACCCTTCTTAACCTGGTCACCGTCTTGAACAACCAAACGACGTCCCTTCGGAATCAGGTATTCAACCGGATTACCTTCTTGCGGAATAACCGTAATGCGTTGCTTGGCTTTATAGTCTTTACCGTATTCGACCATACCGTCAATATCGGAGATAATCGCCGGATCCTTCGGACGACGTGCTTCGAACAACTCGGCAACACGCGGCAAACCACCGGTAATATCTTTTGTTTTGGTGCTTTCTCTCGGAATACGCGCAATCACGTCACCGACTTTGATTTCATCACCGTTGTCAACGTTCAAAACCGCATCAACTGACAGATAATAACGAACCTCTTTTCCGGTTTCATAAGTTACCGGTTTACCCTTCTTATCTTTCAAGACAATGCTCGGCTTCAAGCTGGCGTTGGCAATCGGGCCGGACTGCCAATCGATAACGATTTTCGAGCTGATACCCGTTGTTTCATCCATGCTTTCCTTAACCGAAACGTTTTGAATCAAGTCAACCAACTGAGCTGTACCGGCTTTTTCCGAAATCACCGGAATCATGAACGGATCCCACTCGGCAACTTTCTGACCTTTTTGAATTTCGGCACCGTCTTTAACCAAAACTTTGGCACCGTACGGAACGTGGTGGCGTGATTTTTCACGACCTTCCTTATCCTGAATCACAATATCGCAGTTACGCGAAAGAATAATCAGGTTACCTTCCGAGTTTTCAACGGTGTGCGTATTTTCCAGTTTCAAAATACCGGCAAACGGTACTTCAATTGTCGATTGTTCGGCAGATTTGGAAGCCGCACCGCCGATGTGGAACGTACGCAAGGTCAATTGGGTACCCGGCTCACCGATGGACTGAGCGGCAATAACGCCGACAGCTTCACCGATACCGACCTGATTACCTCTGGCCAAGTCACGACCGTAACAAGCGGCGCAAACACCGTTTTCGCATTCGCAGGTCAAGACCGAACGAATCTTCACTTGTTCAACCCCGGCTTTTTCAACCACTTCAACATCAGCTTCATCAATCAGCTTGCCTTTGTGAACCAAAACTTCGCCGGTTTCCGGATGCAAGATATCTTCTTGTGCCGTGCGACCTAAAATTCTTTCGCCGATAGAGGCAATTACGTTACCGCCGTCAACAACCGGACGAACAATAATGCCGCGTTCGGTGCCGCAATCGGTTTCGGTAATAACCACATCTTGTCCGACATCAACCAAACGACGTGTCAAATAACCGGCGTTGGCGGTTTTCAAAGCCGTATCGGCCAAACCTTTACGAGCACCGTGGGTAGAGTTGAAGTACTCGGACACCGTCAAACCTTCTTTAAAGTTGGAAATAATCGGTTGTTCGATAATTTCACCCGACGGTTTAGCCATCAAGCCGCGCATACCGGCCAATTGGCGCATTTGTGCCGCACTACCGCGGGCGCCGGAGTCAGCCATCATAAACACGGAGTTATAAGAACCGTTTTCCGGCTTAGAAATGTTTTTCATCATCTCATCGGCAACTTTATCGGTACAAGCGGCCCAGATATCAACGACCTTATTGTATTTTTCGCCCTTGGTAATCAAACCGTTTTGATATTGTTGTTCAAACTCTTTCACCTGAGCGGCGGTCTCGTCAATCAATTTTTGCTTCGAAGCCGGAACAATCAAGTCATCTTTACCGAACGAAATACCGGACAAGCAGGCGTATCTGTAACCCAAGCCCATAATTTTATCGGCCATGATACAGGTTTCTTTACCGCCGCAAACACGATAAACTTCATCAATAATCTGCGAAATTTGTTTCTTCTTCACCAAGCGGTTAATCAGCGAGAACGGTACACCTTCGTGTTTCGGCAAAATATCCAAAACAATCAAACGACCCGGTGTGGTTTCAACAATGCCTTTGTGGAATTTGCCGTCATCGCCGACATATTCCATGCGGCACTTAATTTTGGCGTGCAAATCAACCGTTTTGGCATTCAAAGCCAACATACATTCTTCCGGATTGGCAAAAATACTGCCCTCACCGATCATTCCGTCAGCCGCATAAGTCAGGTAGTAGATACCCAAAACCATATCTTGTGACGGCACGATAATCGGCTTACCGGATGCCGGAGACAAAACGTTGTTTGAAGACATCATCAACACACGCGCTTCCAACTGCGATTCAATCGACAACGGAACGTGAACAGCCATTTGGTCACCATCGAAGTCGGCGTTGAAAGCCGTACAAGCCAGCGGGTGCAAGTGAATAGCTTTACCTTCAACCAAAACCGGCTCATAAGCTTGAATACCCAAGCGGTGCAAGGTCGGTGCGCGGTTCAGCAATACCGGATGCTCACGAATAACTTCTTCCAAGATATCCCAAACTTCCGGACGCTCTTTTTCAACCATACGCTTTGCCGCCTTAATCGTTGTGGCCATACCGTACATTTCCAGTTTGGCATAAACAAACGGCTTAAACAATTCCAAAGCCATCTTCTTTGGCAAACCGCATTGGTGCATCTTGAGTTCCGGACCGACGGTAATAACCGAACGACCGGAGTAGTCAACACGCTTACCCAAAAGGTTTTGACGGAAACGACCTTGTTTACCCTTCAACATATCTGCCAAAGATTTGAGCGGACGTTTGTTGGTGCCGGTGATGGCGCGACCGCGACGACCGTTATCAAACAAAGCATCAACCGATTCTTGCAACATACGCTTTTCGTGGCGGATACTAATATCCGGCGCCTGCAATTCAATCAAGCGTTTCAAACGATTGGTCCGGTTAATCAC
>JAGCYN010000033.1 GCA_017960745.1 Alphaproteobacteria bacterium
AATAAATTAGATGAAATTAACTTTTTAGTATAAGAGTGTTCTGGCTTATGAAATATCTTTTCCGCATCGCCGTATTCCACAATTTCACCTTTATACATCACCGCAATATGGTCTGCAATTTTATGAACCAAGCGCAAGTTATGGCTGATAAAGATAATCGCCATACCCATTTTTTTCTGCAATTCCAATAATAAATCAATGATTTGCTCTTGAATCGTCACATCTAAAGCCGTGGTCGGTTCGTCGGCAATCAAAATCTGCGGATTATTGGCAATCGCCATGGCAATCATCACCCGTTGCCGCTGACCGCCGGAAAGCTCAAACGGATACGCATTGATTTTGACTTCCGGTTGCGGAATTTTAACAATTTTCAGCAATTCCAATGTCTTATCTTTGACTTCCTGAGCCGTCAGATGCTGATGCAACCGCAAACTTTCGGCAATCTGATGCCCGATTTTATGCAGCGGATTAAGCGATGACATCGGCTCTTGAAAAATAAAGGCAATTTTATTGCCGCGTATCGGCTGAAATTGTTTTTCATTCATACCGATAAGGTTTTGATTTTCAAACAAAATTTCAGAATTTTCGCCATGAAAAGCCCGCGGATACGGCAACAACCCCAAAATGGACAGCGCTGTAACCGATTTACCGGAACCGGACTCCCCGACAACGCCTAAAATCTCCCCTTTTTCCAACTTAAAGGAAGCATCTTTAACCGCTTGAAAATCCGTATTTTCATCGCGTTTGAAAAAGACCGACAGATTTTTGACTTCCAACAAACTCATCGCTCGGCCTTTCTGGTATCAAAAACATCACGCACGCCCTCGCCGATAAAAATCAGCATCGAAAGCAACCCCGATAACACCACAAAAATACTGATGCCGATCCACGGTGCCTGTAAATTATCCTTACCCTGCCGCACCAAATCACCGAGTGACGGATAATCAACCGAAAGCCCTAATCCTAAGAAATCGAGCGCGCTTAAAGCTGTAATCGATTCCGCCATAATAAACGGAATAAACGTTACCGAGGTGACCAACGCATTCGGCAGAATATGACGAAACATAATCCGAAAATTGCTGACACCCAAAACTTTAGCTGCCTTCACAAATTCAAAATTGCGCAAACGCAGAAATTCGGCACGCACCATTCCTGTCAGTCCGGTCCATGAAAACAGCAGTAAAATCAGCAACAAACCCAAAAATGTCGGCAAAAAGACGCTGGCAATAATGATTAAAATAAACAACTGCGGCAGAGAATCCCAAATTTCAATAAAACGCTGCATCACAATATCGGTTTTGCCGCCGAAGTAGCCCTGCACCGCTCCGATAAAAATGCCGATAGCCGAAGAAATCACCGTTAACAAAAAAGCAAAAACGACCGAAAGCCGAATGCCGTAGAGTAGCCGCGCCACCACATCACGTCCCTCCTCGTCCGTACCGAGCCAATGCTTCTTATCCGGCGCCGACGGTGTTGCGGTCTCCAAATAATAATCAACGGTATTATAGGAAAACGGTATCAACGGCTTAATCATCCAACCGTTGGCATTGATATTCTTTATAATCAGCGGATCGGTATAATTGGCCGGTGTCGGAAAATCGCCGCCGAAAAAAGCGTCGCTGTATTCCGTAAATACCGGAAACAAATATACCCCTTTATACTTTACAATCAACGGCTTATCATTAGCAATAAATTCCGAAAATAACGAAACGATAAACACAATCAGAAAGAGAACTAAGGCGTAAAAAGCTCTTCTGTTGCGGCAAAAAGTACGAATTTTATTTTTCAACTGCACCATCTGCTGTTTCAACTTTCGGTGTTACATTCTCTTTTTCAACGGCTTTCTTATCTAAACCGAAATCTTCACCGTTGTCGGTGGCAACAGAAGCATTATCCGCCTTTTCTGCCGTTTTTGCGGTAGCATCAGTTTCGGTTTCAAGTTCCTGAATCTCTTTTTGAATTTCGGCTTCAGCATCAGCTACGGTTCTCTGAACATCTTCCTGAATTTCGGCTTCGATTTTTTTATCCTCATCTGTCTGTGGTTCGTCCGTTGTTTCCTGCTCGTTATCGTCTGCGACATCTTCTTCATCTTGCAGTTCATCTTCATCAGTTTCGTCAGGCTGATCTTCCTCCTCAGACATTGATTTCACTTCCGCCTCAACTGTCACTTCATTCTGAGTAGCCGCACTTTGCTGTTTTTCGGCAACACTGTGAATCCGGCTGACATCAAATTGCGTATCGCCGTTTACCTCCTGCCATGATTTATACCACTTTGCAAAAATTTTCTCACTGACATCATTTTTTACCGTCGGCAACTTATCCAATTCTGCGCTTGTATGACGCATCAAACTTTCGTGAATAATCGGATTTTCGTTCTTACACTTGTTCTTTTTATACAGATATTCAAACAATAAACCGGAGGTCGAACATGATTTTGTATTCCGTTCTCCCTTAACCATCTTATCATCATGAATGGCAAACGTCACCAAATGATTAGCGATAAAATTCTCTTTTGTATCGTTAATCGGTTGATTTAAGAAATTATTGACGCCGGAAACACCCTGAATGACCATCACCGTGTTTTTCCACAAATTCTGCGCCTTCATTCGCTCAATAAATTGTTCCAGTTTACCGAACAAACAACGTGTTTGCGCCAAATAAGCCTCTTGTTTTTCCAAGGTATAATCATGACGAACCCGCGGCTGATTGCTTAAAGCCCGCCATTCGGTACGCGGCTTAATTTGGCAATATTCATCATAAATGTACATATCAGACGGCAAATCAATTAACGCAAAATAAGCCTGCCGTCCTTTATCTTCCTGCATATGGTGCAAAATCACATCAAACGTATCCAACGAATTTGCAACATACAACCCCTCGTAGCTGAAACCCAACATCGGGACATCATCAAAATTAACCGCTTTATGAAAAATATTATAGATTTTTGATAAATTGCCGAACAGTTGCATACTGTTTAACCACTCAATCAGCAACACATTAACCCGTGTGCCGGTCGGTAAATCAAAAGCAAACAAATCTGCCGGACGATTGATTATCTCAATAAATCTGTCCACATTGAACTGGTGGTCTTTATGGCACATATCAATATCGCGTGTTTTATAGGCGGAAACCTGAAAATTGTACTTCTTGAATAAATCATACAGCTCATTACTTTGCAAAAAGATATAATCGCTTCTTAAATTGTAAAAACGCCAATACTCAGTCAGCGGGCGCATAGTCAGCAAATATGAAACCGCATTATTATCCGATTCCAAATTGAAAGATTTAATCATATTTTTCAAATAATGATCTTCCGGCGCATAAGCTTGGGTATAATTACGGAAATTATTTTTCAGGAAAAAGCCCTGCATAATTTCCCGCATCCGTGTCATATCCTTATCTTTTTTCATCGTTGCCAGATATGTTTGCGATACCAAATTCGGAAACATCAGATGAATAAAACGTCGATCTTTGTCGGCAGAAGCCTGTTGCTCGTTATGTAATTCAATAAAATCGCGATCATACACATGCTGGGTATAGGCAACATAAGTATGCATAAAAAAGACCGCGGAGGCTATCGTCAATAAAACCTTAAAGACGAGTTTTTTTTGCGAATAAACATAATAAGTAACGCCGGCAAACCCGAGACCTATAGGCCAATATATCGACATCAAACTTCCCATGACCAAAATTTCTTTGTTAAATTGGGCAAATTGTTTGAACATAACATATACA
The DNA here is from genome assembly GCA_017960745.1 of Alphaproteobacteria bacterium. Classification (GTDB taxonomy): domain Bacteria; phylum Pseudomonadota; class Alphaproteobacteria; order RF32; family CAG-239; genus RUG410. The sequence continues at coordinate 3,736 of JAGCYN010000033.1, forward strand.
AACGCCAATGAAAACAGCGCTGCCAACAAACATTTCAGCGTTTTTTGACTGCATAACAACAATGCGGCACCCATGCCGAACAATAAAATCACGCACCACGCCAGAAAAATTTCCAACCGCGGGAAAATCGAACCGACAAACAGGTCAATATTTCCGGAACCGGCAAACAGCGTAAAATCCGTTGCTGCCAAAAAAAACATAAATAAGCCGACGAGAACACAATCCAAAAGAGAACGACGCCATGCGGGCAGTTCATTTTCCTTCTTTTTGGTGCCTTTACGCGAAAATCGCCCGGTAACATCGTGTCCCAATGGCGAAATTGCCCCTCTTTCGGCCTTATTTAAGTCTTCCATAATCATATTATTAACTGTCCAACTTTTCTTTCACCAATTTATTCACAAGTGCCGGATTAGCCTTACCTTGCGACATCTTCAAAGTTTGTCCCACAAACCAGCCGGCCAGATTAGTTTTTCCGCTCTTATAGGCGGCAACATTATCCGGATTTGATGCAATCACCGCATCAACAATAGCGGCAATGGCGCCGGTATCCGTAACCTGCTTCAAGCCTTTTTCTTCAACGATTTTATCAGGATTTTCACCGGTTTCACTCATAATTTCAAACACATCTTTGGCAATTTTGCCGGAAATGACATCTTGTGAAATCAGTTCCACCAGGCGTCCCAAATTTTCAGCCGAAACCGGACTATGCAACACATCCGTCCGTTTTTTATTCAGCATGGCAAAGAAATCGCCCATCATCCAGTTGGCCACCTTCTTGGCATCGTGACCGGCGGCCGCGGCTTCAAAAAAGTCTGCTGTTTCTTTGTTTTCACAAATGACCGTGGCATCATAAGCCGTCAGCCCCATCGTTTCCATAAAACGTTTCTTTTTGGCATCCGGTAATTCCACCATTTCACGACGAATGTTTTCGATGTATTCATCGGTCAAAACCAGCGGCGGTAAATCCGGTTCCGGAAAATAGCGATAATCATGAGCAAACTCTTTTTTACGCATCACCTTACTGGTGCCGGTTGTCGGATCAAATTGTCTGGTTTCCTGTTCGATTTTGCCGCCGTTTTCATAAACGTCGATTTGTCTTTTGGCCTCGTTTTCAATTGCCTGCATTACAAACTTAACGCTGTTAACGTTTTTCATTTCGCAGCGCGGACGCAATTCTTCGGCACCGAGCGGTCGAACGGAAATATTGGCATCACAACGCATCGAGCCCTCGTCCATATTGCCGTCGCAAGTTCCGAGATAACGCAAAATCGAGCGCAATTTTCTCAAAAAAGCACCGGCTTCTTCCGGCGAGCGGAAATCCGGTTTGGTCACAATTTCCATCAAACCGACACCGGCACGATTCAAATCAATAAAGCTTTTGGTCGGGCTTAAATCATGGATGGACTTGCCCGCATCCTGCTCGATATGCATCCGTTCAATCCCGATATGGCGCGTACTGCCGTCGCTTAAATCAATCACAATCACGCCCTCGCCCACAATCGGATATCTGAACTGCGTAATCTGATAGTCGGTCGGCATATCGGCATAAAAATAGTTCTTGCGTGAAAACTCGGAATATTTATTGATTTTAGCATTCAAACCGAGACCGGTTTTAACCGCCTGATGCACACATTCGGCATTCAAGGTCGGCAACATACCCGGCATACCGGCATCAACGAAAGAAACATTGGTGTTCGGATCATCGCCGAACTCCGTTGAAGCAGCGCTGAAAATTTTAGACTTGGAAATAATCTGGCAATGAATTTCCAGACCGACAACAACTTCCCACTTACCTTTTGCCGTTTCGATAATATAATCTGCCATTTTACTTCCTTTCAAACTTGATATCTGCTTCAAGTTTTGCCGCCACACTGAATAAACTTCCTTCATCAAAAGGCTTACCGATTAACTGCATACCGTACGGCAATCCCCCGGTGGACAAACCGACCGGCAGGCTCAACGCCGGCAAACCGGCCAAGTTAACCGAAACCGTGAACACATCGTTCATATACATGTTAATCGGGTTTTCAAGCATACTCTGATCGCCGATGGCAAATGCCGTAATCGGTGATGTCGGTGTCAAAATCACATCACATTCTTTAAACGCGTTCATAAAGTCATTATGAATCAGTCGGCGCATTTTCTGCGCTTTCAAGTAATAAGCATCGTAATAACCGGCAGAAAGAACGTATGTACCAATCATAATCCGGCGTTTGACTTCCTGGCCGAAACCTTGGGTACGCGTATTGATGTACAGCTGATCCAAGCTCAAATCATCACCGGCGGCCCGAAAACCGTAGCGAATACCGTCATAACGTGCCAAGTTGGAAGATGCTTCCGCCGGTGCCAACACATAATAGGTAGCCAACGCATATTTGGTATGCGGCAAAGAAATTTCTTTCACGATGGCGCCGCGTTCACGCAACATTGCCGCGGTTTTATCCCAATAAGCGCAAATTTCCGGATTAAGTCCTTCCGGACGATATTCCTTCGGCAACCCGATCACCAAGCCTTTAATATCCTGCGTCAGAAAACTTTCATAATCCGGCACGGCTGTATCAACCGAGGTTGAATCTTTAGCATCGAAACCGGCCATACTGTTTAATAAAATCGCACAATCGCGCACATCTTGCGCAATCGGGCCGGCCTGATCCAGCGACGATGCAAAAGCCACAATGCCGTAACGCGAACAACGACCGTAAGTCGGCTTAATACCGGTACAGCCGCAAAAAGCTGCCGGCTCACGAATGGAACCGCCGGTATCCGTACCGGTTGCCGCCGCACACAAA
>JAGCYN010000034.1 GCA_017960745.1 Alphaproteobacteria bacterium
TGTTTTTGCGCGCAAAAACGGTGCCTTCTTCGATTGTCAGTTGGTAGAGCGATATATGCTGTAAACCGTAGGAAACAATTTCTTCCAGTTCCTGTTGCCAAGCGGTCAGTTGTTGTTGCGGACGGGCATAAATCAGGTCGGCGGAATGATTGCTGAAAACGCGGGTAATTTCTTGTAAGCAACGGCGAGCTTCGGCCAGGTTATGCGTGCGGCCGAGAAATCGCAAATCATGATCATTGAGGGCTTGAACACCGAGCGACAGGCGATTGATACCGGCGTTTTTAAGATCGGTAAACAGCGTCGGATAATCGCTGTTGGGGTTTGCCTCCAAAGAAATTTCGGCATTGGTGTTCAGCGACCATTTCGCGGCAATAAAATCGATAATTTCGGCAATGTGTTGCGGTTTCATCAAGGAAGGGGTACCGCCGCCGAAAAAAATCGATTTAACCGTTCGTTCGGCCGTCAGCTCGTGATAGCGGTTCAGCGCTTCGAGATATTCATGCACCACAACGTCTTGGTCAACATGACGATCCAATTCTTTGTAAAAATCACAGTACGGACATTTGCTTTTGCAATAAGGCCAATGGATATAAACAGCGATGTCGGTCGGCTGATACATTATAAATACAGCTGCCAAAGGCAGATGCCCCAAATTGCAAAGGCATTGATAAAGGCCAGTAAAACCAGTAGGCTGCCGATATCTTTGGCTTTTTTGGATAATTCGTGATATTCGTCGGAAATGCGATCAATAACGGCTTCAATCGCTGAATTAACCAATTCCATCAAAATAATCAACAGCAAACTGAACAGCAACAAATAAATTTGCAACGGCGGCAACGGCAACATCACGGCAACAATACCGAGCGGAATACACAGGCACAACTCTTGTCTGAATGCGGCTTCGGTTTTAACGGTGGCGGTAAAGCCCTGCCAAGAGTATTTAAATGCCATCAAAATACGTTTGATTCCTGTATTGCCTGTTTTCATATATAACCTCCGATAATTGCCGACAGCATATTATATAATTTGTAAAAGTTCAATTTTTTTGTTCCTATTTTGTATAAAATACTTGAAAATACGGTTAAAACGTATAAAACATATTCAGGAAGTTTATATAAGGAGATAAATATGTCTAACTCAAATGTTAATTACGGTTTGGTGGCGTTGGTTGCCATTATTGCAGCAGTAATCAGTTCTTTGGTAACCTACAAAGCGGTTGCCAATAAAACGGTACAATTCGCGGTCGTTGATTTTCAACAGGTTGTGATGAATTCAAAAGATGTTGCAGCCTTGCGCAACGAAAGAGAAACGCAAATTCAAGACCTGCGCAGAATGGCCGATGATGCCAATGTCAAAATTAAAGGCGAATCTGATGAAGCTAAGCGTAAAAAGCTTTCTGAAGGTTATCTGGCTGAAATCAATGCCAAAAAAGCAGAATATGACAGATTGTATGCATCTTCGTTGCAAGCCTCGGATAAAAAGCTGAATGGTATTGTTCAAGCGGTTGCCGAAAAGGAAGGCTTGAAAGTGATTTTCAACAAGGGTGCTTTGGTTCAGGGCGGTACGGATATTACCGATTCTGTGGTTGAACAGGTTAAATAAATCATCTGAGATTTCATTAAAAAAGAGCGGATATTTTCCGCTCTTTTTTTTAAGACATTATCGGCGTTTGCCTTCCAGCAAAAATTGTTCCAGTTCTTCATTGGTGAATATTTCAGGCAATACCATGCCTTCGCGCATATATGGCGTGTATAAAATATAAAAAGGCAAACCCTTGCGGCCGTAGCGCGACATATAATTCAAAATTTTTTCGTTGTAGTTGGTCCAGTCCACTTGAATAAATTTCAGATTATACAGTTCTTCCCAGCGCTGCAAATTGAAGCGATGGAAAATGAAAACGTTGTTGGCCTGACAAGTCATACACCAATCGGCTCTGATTTCGACCAATACCGGATGACCTTTGTTTAAAAAGCCCTGAATAGCCGTCAAATCAATGTCTTTTTCATAACTGTCCATATTGTGCTGATAGCTGATTTGGTAAGCTTTATCGGCAATATATGCAGACAAACCGGTCGTTAAAACAAAGATAACGGCCATAACAATATGAGCGCCGCGGCGGATTTTGCGCAAGATGGCCGCCGGTGCATCATGGATACGATCCAATTGGTCGAGCACGCGTCGATACAGGAAAAATAAACCGAGGAAGAAAAACAACAAAACCAGAATTTTGACTAAGCATATCCAATCGGTTTGCCCGAGAATCAGCGTGAAAAACCAGAATATCGTTAAGTACAGCATCAGTTTGGTAAAGCCGTATAAATAGGTCATCCATTTTCCCGGTTTCGGTAAAAAGTTCTTCGGATCTTTAAGTTTTAACATGAAAATATACGGTAAGGATAGGCCCAACGCCACCGCATACAGAATCGATATAATGTCTAAGTAGGTGCCGCTTAAAGCAAAACCGATGGCGGTCGCTAAATAAGGACCGGTGCATGGTGTGGAAAGCAACACAATCAAATTGCCGATTAAAAAATTAGTCTTGCTGCCTTTCTTTTGTGTGCTCAGCTTCGATAAACTGTCAAAACTTAAGTATGGCATCAGCACAATAAAGCAGCTTAAAACAAAGGTCATTGCCACCAAAAAGCCCATATTTTGGAATTGCATACCCCAGCCGAGTGAATAGCCGAGATATTTGGCGAAAAGCAACATAACTATTAAAACCGTAAAACCGCTGAAAATACCGGCAATCGTGCTGTATAACGTTTGTTTCCATTCTTTTTTGCGCAGTTTTTGCGCTTGTTTCATGGCGATGATTTTGAGTGATAAGACCGGAAAGACACACGGCATAAAGTTCAAAATAAAACCGCCGAGAATTGCAAGCAATATCAGACCAAAGTTGAGCGTTGGTTTTTGCGGGTCAAATTCGGATGCCGGTCGAGCAATAAGTTTGTTACGGTAATAATATTCATTGTTCAAAACGGCGGTAACCATAAATTCGGAGTTGGTGAAATCTTCGGTTTTATGGTCCGGATAAGGCTCAAAACGGACATATATTTTATCGTCCTGTAAATTGATGAACGGTGATTCAAATTGCGTGTAACTGTCGGTTTCTTCAATAAACACCTTGAAGTTTTTAACTTTCTTGGTACTCTTAAACTCCAAACGCAATACCTGATTATTGTTTTCAACGGTGTCAACGGCAAATCTCAGCAGCTTCAGCTGCGGCACGTCGGCTTGCGGAATATGTTGCAAAGTTTGGGCAAAGATATTGTCATAACCGTTATCAAAGAAATCGTCGCCGGAAGGTTCAAGCGTCATATGAAACGTAAAATCTTCCGTGGTACACACAAAAAAATTAGAACAAGCGGTTATTTTGATTGCGGCTTTTAATTTAACCGGTTGGGAAGGGTCAATCGGTTTTACCTTAAAAGGCAGTAAAAAGTTGCCGAAATATTTATGGGCAAACGGAATATTTTCCGCCATCAACGGCGCCGGATACAACACGGTATATTCGGCAACATTTTCCGAGCCGGTCAGATCAATCTGCGGCTTTTGTTGTTTTTCGCTTAAATTATTGGCCAATATGAAAGTGAATTCTTTGTTTTGGATTAAAAAGCCGAAATCAAGCTCTTGACGGTTTTCGATATATGTGTTTCGAGATATCAGGCGGACGGTAAATTCTTTTCCGTTTTGAATTTCGCTGACGCCCAGTTTTGAAAGTAGCGGATTTTCGTATATGGTGCCGTAAAACCAAACTTTTTTCCAGTCAATCTTATCATAAATATAGTCGATGCGCGAGATGAAATCTTTTCCGTTTTTCTTGGCGTCGAGATATCTGCTGATGGCACGCCGTTCGTCCGGATTATGGCTGTAGGTTAAGAATTTTTTGAAGTTGTAGATTTTAGCAAACTGACCTTCCGGGGCTTCAACATACGGCACTTCATTCGGCCAGTCAAAATCGGAATCCGAATGGACACGTCGATAGGCATCGGAAGCCAGTCGCGTTTTAATATATTCGTTGTATTTTTCGCGAATAAATTCGTAAGTGGTATAGGCATTGCGGAGAAAATAATGCCGATTTTGCAGTTCGGTTTCGGTGGCATTCGGAAAAATGGTACGCAAAGTGTCGATAAAATCATCGGAAGCAACTTCTTCGGCAGTATATTTCGTCATGATATAGTTGGTGGTTTCCAACGTCATGGCAATGAGTTTATCCTGCGATAAATGGGTCGGCTGATCGGAATTGATTTCTTCAACTTTTTGCCGTGTCGTGTCGCCTTCAAAATCTTCCGGCAGGTTAATTTTGCCCTGTGCCGGTGTCAGCATATTGAAAAATAGCAAAAAACTGCTTATATAAAGGTATAAATGTTTCATTTTTATCAATAAATAAATTTCAATTTTCCAAAATTTATGATACAATAAAAATGGTAAAGAAAAAATTAGTTTTGAGTTTGGCAAAATGAACGGTTTTGATGAAAAATATGCATTGACGGGTAAATTTCTGGTGTCGCTTCCGGCACTGGATGATGCCGGCGTTTTCGGACAATCCGTCGTGTACATTTGTTCGCACGGCCGCAACGGGGCTATGGGTGTGATCATCAATAAGCGTTTGGATGAGTTCAGTTTTGCAGATTTAACCATGCAATTACCGGTTAAAAATTATGCCAAATTGAGCGAAGTCAGCCTATATGCCGGCGGACCGCTGGAAAAGGTGCGGGGGATGGTTTTGCATTCCGCCGATTATGTTCGCGATGGTACGATTATTATCGGTAACGGCATTGCGGTCTCATCAACCTCGGAAATTATTTCGGATATTGCATTTGATCAGGGACCGGAAGATAAATTGGTGGCATTGGGCTATTCTTTTTGGGCACCGCAACAACTGGAGCATGAAATATACAATAATGACTGGTTGGTTATAGATGCCGGTCGCGAACTTATTTTCCGTACCAAAGATGAAGAAAAGTGGCAGCGCGCTTTGGATGAAAGCGGCATAAAATTAGACCGGTTCGTCAACGTCACCGGTCATTGTTAGGTTTCTTGTTTGTTTTTTTAGCGCCGCGTTTTTTTGGTTAGAGTATCAATAAAGATTTTTTTGGCGGTTTTCTTCGCCGTGTTTTTCAATGATGTGGTTGCCGAGGTCTTGCTCTTGGCAAAACAGGCCGCCGCTATCGCCACCATGGTGTTGACGATTTTGGTGCGGGTGCTCTTATTTAAGCTATACCAAAAATTGCAGAAACGGGCAAACATCCCCGGCTTTTTCTTTTCTGCCGGTTGCGGTGCCGGTTCGGGAGCAGGTGCCGGAACCGGATGATATTGTTCACGTTTTTCCTGCATTAAAGTGGTAAATTGCTTTTTGGCGGCACAACGATACGGTTCCAAGGCAGTCATAATATCATCATTGGAAACGTAAGCGCCCAAAATACGCGTTAATGTACCGTTCTCTTCCAACAACAGCGAATCGCCTCGGCCGAGTAAGCTCTCGGCGCCGGTGGTGTTCAAAATGGTCATCGAATCGGTCGGACTGGCCACTTTATAGGATAATCTTGTCGGCAGGTTGGCTTTAATGACACCGGTAATCACATCAACGGAAGGACGTTGGGTGGCAATAACCAAATGAATGCCGGCGGCACGCGCTTTTTGAGCCAGTCGCAGAACTTGTTTTTCAACGTTTTTATCAAACATAATCAAATCGGAAAACTCATCAATGACGCAAACAATATAAGGCATCGGATTACCTTTTTCGGTATATTCGCCGATGTTGCGAACCATATTTTTTTCAAACAGGCTGTAACGGAAATCCATTTCATTGCAGAGCTGTTCCAAGCAGACGCTTGCTTCGTTCATATCGGTAATCACCGGTCGATACATATATTGCTGATTGTTATACATACCGAACTCAATGCGTTTCGGATCAATCAGCACAAACTGCAATTCTTCCGGTTTTTTCTTATTGATCAGCGATAAAATAAAAGAATTCAAACCGACGGATTTACCGGATCCGGTGGTACCGGCAACGAGCAAGTGCGGCATTTTGCTTAAATCTTTCATCACCGGATTGCCGCGCATATTGACACCGACGCAAATCGGCAGTGCAACCGTCGACTTAATAAATTCCGCGTGATAAACCAACGGTGCAAACGGAACGGTTTGTGCCTGCGGTTGCGGAATTTCAAAACTGATATACGGCGAATTCGGAACTTCCGAAACCCGAATACCGCTGACGCTTAATTCACGCGCGATATCTTTTATCATTTTTTCAACGTTGCTGAATTTTGAGCCGGCTGATAACTTGAAATATATTTCGGTAATCAGCGGTCCGTCAAAAACCTCGCCGACTTCGCCGAAAATATTGAAGTGCGCCAATGTCTTCGGTAATTTCTCAGTAAGTCCTTCAATCACGATTATAATCCTTGTTTAGAATTTGATTTGCCGCTGAACGGCGAATATGAACCAACGCCGCCGAAATATTTGCGGAAGAAGCCCTGTTGGCGTTCGGTTGCCTGTGTGACGTCTTTATCAATACTCAAATCATTGCCGTCGGCCAAAGTCCGTTTTTCGATTTTGCTGACTTGGTTGTCATCGAAAGTGATGGCCAGAATTTGCCGGTCAAGTTCTTCCGGGTTGAGGAAAGCAACGCGTTTGATGGTTGAAGACATATAAATCCAATGATCATCGCTCAGACCGGTGGTGATGCTCGGACCGCCGAGAATTTCCATCACTTCTTCTTTGGTTTGCCCGTTATGAATTTGGGCGATTTTTTCTTTTGTCGGCATATTACCGTTGTGTTCAAGAAACAAATCCGATGAGCAGGCCGTGCAAAGCAAGGCGGCTGAAAGAAAAAACATTTTTCGTATTGACATATTTGTTATTCCTTATATGTATAATCATACAGTATATATAGCACAAGGATTTCAGAATGCAAAAAAAATTTTCGTATCCCGTCAAAATAGATGAATTAAATCAGCAGGAATATGTTTTTCATCTGGATGCTGATGTTGATGAACTTGCGGATATCAAAGATATTCTGCAGGTTGAGGATGTTAAAAATTTTGTGGCTGATATTCGTTTGAAATTGAATTTGCGCGAACATTTGCTGCGGGTGTGGGGAAATGTTCAGGCCGAATTAGAACTGAAAAGCGTTATCACACTCAATAATTTTACGAAAAAATACGGTGCTGATTTTAATTTGATATATGATACCGCGGCAACTTATCGCGATATTCGTGAAATGAATGCCGGTATTAACGATGAAGTGCCGGATATTATCGAAGGCGGCGTTATCAATTTGGCGGATATCGTTTTGGAACAAATTGCTTTGCAAATGGAAGATTATCCGCGTGCCGAGGGCGAAGTTTTTGATTTTTCCGCATACGGTTTTGAAACAACCGACGATAAAGAAGATAAAACGCATCCGTTTGCGGTGTTGGCAAAGTTAAAAAAATAGCTGTTTTGCCGCTGTTTAAAAAAGGCTTGCATTTATACAAATTTTATGTATATTGTCGGTGTCCCTTGCCGGATTTTTGATAATTCGGCTATACATTAACCGGCTGTAGCATTCGTTTGATGCATAGATGCCAAATGCGTGCGGCGGCTATTTGTTGAGTAATCCATAAGGAGATATTAAAATATGGCTAACTATGAAAGCGTGCTGATTGCACGTCAGGATCTCGGTGCCTCTCAGGTTAATGCACTCGTTTCAGAATTGAGCGAAGTGATTAAAAAAGAAGGCGGCGAGGTTGTTAAAGTTGATAACTGGGGTTTGAAAAACCTGGCTTATCGCATTAAGAAAAACCGTAAAGGTTATTATGTTTTGTTAAACATTGTTGCGCCGTCCAGCGCTATTGCCGAATATGAACGTTTGATTCGCTTAAACGAAGACGTCATTCGCTATATGACAGTCAGAGTTGAAGAATTTAACAATGAAACAGCTTCTGATGAAGATGTTGCTCAGGCAGTTGAAGCTTAAGGAGACAGGACAATGGCTAAACAAACATTTTTTAAAAGAAAATCTTGTCCGTTTTCCGGCGAAAACGGCTTGAGAATCGACTACAAGGATGTTAAATTGCTTTCTCGTTATATTTCCGAGAAAGGTAAAATCATTCCTTCACGTATCACATCTGTTTCGGCTAAGAAACAAAGAGAGTTGGCTCGTGCTATCAAACGCGCTCGCTACATCGCTTTGTTGCCGTATGTTGCTATGTAATAGGAGGATATGATGGAAGTTATCTTACTTGAACATGTTGAAAAATTAGGCAAAATGGGTGATAAAGTATCGGTTAAAACCGGTTATGCCCGCAACTATTTGTTGCCGCAGAAAAAAGCTTTGCGCGCAACAGAAGCAAATATTGCTTATTTTGAAGCTCAGAAGGCTGCTTTGGAAGCTCATAATAAAGAATTGTTGGATTCTGCTTCTAAATTGGCCGAATCTTTGAACGGTTTCAGCGCTGTTTTGATTCGTCAAGCTGCAGAAACCGGTCAATTGTACGGTTCCGTAACCATTCGTGATATTGCCGGTGCCATTAAAGATGCCGGTTATGATGTTGCGCGTCGTTACGTTTACTTGGAAAAGCCGATTAAAGATTTAGGTATTTACCAAGTTAAATTGAATTTGCATCCGGAAGTTACTCAGACAATTTTGGTTAACATTGCCAGAAGCGCTGAAGAAGCTAAAAAACAGGCTAAGTCCTACAGTCAGGAATAGTTTGAACGGATAGAAAAATAAAACCCCGATGGTTGCCATCGGGGTTTTTCTTTTGAGTATTTATCTTTAGAAAGGTTGCACCGTAACATCCGTTAACTTGAATGTTGCAAAATCAATGGTGCACGGAACCACAAAGTCAGCTTTGACCGTCGGTGCCAAATTATTGGCAACGGCCTTGCTGTTGCATACCGGAATATCATCGTCAGCATAAAATGTTACCGCAATGACAACTTCAGCCATAGGTTGCTGTCCGTAGTTTTCCAAGTGACCGCAAACAGCTTCTTCACATTTTTCCAAACCATAAATTCTGATACCGTTTTGGTCATAATTTAAATCAGAATCGGCAACCTGTTCAACAACCGGTTCGGTTGCGGTTTTAGCCAAGAAAGGCAAAGAGGTTGAAAACAGGGCCAACAAAACCAAAATGATGATTGCAATCAACGGAATTTTCTTTTCGCCGATTTCAATGGTTTTGCCCTTGATGTGATTGACGTAAACATCTTTCAATAAACCGCCCGTTGCTTTTAACGCACCTTTCCAATCTTTTTCTTTGAGAGCCGCAGCAATATTCTTGGAGTCTTGGAAAATTGTTACAGATACATCTTTTACTTCTTTTATAAAACTCATTGATATAATTCCTTATATTTATTATTTACTTGGTACATCGAACAACGGAATTCCTCGTTGCAGACGAATTCTTTGTGTTTCGATAGTGGTTGAAAGGTTCAATTTGCCGCTTTTGACAATGCCGCGAACCTGATCGCCGGCCGAGGTGTCCGGATTGGCAAAGACATAGCTGATGTCCGGATGCTTCGGTACACCGCTCAGCGTTTGGTGTAAAACAGCCAGAATGCCGTTTCCGACCAAATCATAAGCCATTTCTTCGGAAATGCCGCTGGCGGCTGCATATTTCACAATAGATTGAATGGCATCACTTACCGTGCTTGCGTGAATCGTTGAAAGAACCAAGTGCCCGGAAATGGCAGCACGCAACGCCTCCGATGCAATCTCAGGCTCTCTGATCTCTCCCAGATAAACGTAACGAGGCTTAGAACGCAACATGGAACGTAAACCCAATTCCCATGAACCGCCCGGCGGTGTCATTTGTTTACAAATGCCAAGTTCGCCCTGAACCGTGTGATATGTGCCGTCTAAAGGCATTTCAATCGGGTCTTCCAACGTAAAGGCATAGCCGCCGTCTCTGATTAAAAATTCACGCAGCAATGCAGACAGCGTTGTCGTTTTACCGGAACCGGTCGTGCCGGCCAGCAAAATCAATCCCGAAGCGCTACTCAGCGATTTAAGATAATTCAATAATTTCCCGTCAATGCCGAGCTTGTTAATATCCGGTACCGTATGCGGCATTTTGCGTGCGCAATATTGCTGCCCGTCCAGTGTGACCGTGCGTTCGACACGATAGTGCAACCCTTTGTATTTTACCAAATAACTCGGGTTTTCGCCATCGTAAGTATCCATCACGACTTTATAGAATTCTTGAAAGTCATCCGGTTCGACGTGTACTAAGCCGCTGGGTGTTTTACGTCCCCAGATATATGCCGTTCCGTCCGGAATGATATATATATCAGAAAAGTCGGTATCGTTTACAGTTGCCATAATTTAATCCCCGAATAAATCATCTATCTTTTTTGTTTTTAACACAAGAAAATTAAAGTTTTATTAAAGACTTATCCACAGATTTTTGGGTTTTCTACTGACATTTAGTCTACGAAATTCCATTAGTATCCTTCGGGAAACTATAACTTTATTAAATATTTTATTTACGCTCCGCCGTCATTCTGTTAGATTGTGAGGCAGAACTAATTTTAGAAGAGGTTACTATGAAAAAAATATCAGTTTTGACAGCGGTTGCATTGATGTTCGGTTTGAACAACGTTTATGCTTCCGGTTATCAATTAAATGAATGGTCCGCTACCGGCTTGGGACGTTCTTTTGCCGGTATGGGCGTTATGGGTGATGACTATTCGGCAATGGGTTTCAACCCGGCCGGTATGACATTGGTTAAGCGTTCCGGCTTCCAGGTCGGTTTGGATATGACGCAGATCTATTCTAAGGCCAAGGGTAAGGACGGTACCGATAAAATGAATTACTTCGTACCGCTTCCAAGTGCTCTCGGACAATATAATGTCAATGATAAATTGTTCTTAGGTTTTGGTGTGTATGTTCCGTACGGACTTTCCACCAAATATAAGTATGACAGCCATGTTGCTCAGGCAATCAGCGGTGTTCGCAAGTCGGAGTTGGAAGTTATCGATACCAACTTCTCGGCAGCTTACAAATTTACCAGCAAGTTGTCTTTGGGTGCCAGCTTTATTATTCGTTACATCAAGGGCAGCCTGACTTCTAACGTTAATGCGAATCCGCGTACCCAAGAGCCGGTCCCTTATTTCGGATATTCCGATTATCGCGTAAAGGGCTGGACCACAACGTGGCAGTTGGGCGCTATGTATGAATTTAATGAAGATACGCGTATCGGTTTGGCTTATCGTTTCAAGAGTACGCAACGCCCGACCGGTAAACAATATATCGATATTCACAGCCCGTATTCGGGAACTGATCATGATATTACCATGAAGTACAAGACTTTCTCTGAGCCGGAATTGCCGGCAAGCTGGATTTTATCCGGTTATCACAGATTTGCACCGCAATGGGGTACATCTTTTGCCGTTAAATATGTTCAATGGCATCGTTTCTATACATTCCCGGCTCGTTCGGGGAATCCGTCGAAACCGGTTTTGGATGTTGATTACAAATGGAAAGATGCTTGGACGATTTCTCTCGGTCAGGAATACTATATGAACGAAAATTGGACATTGCGTGCCGGTACGGCTTGGGATCAATCGCCGTCTCGCAGCAACACCTATCGTACCAACCGTATTCCGGATTCTGATCGTATCTGGTTATCACTCGGTGCCAGCTATATGACCGGCAATCATGAGGTTGATTTCGGTTATGCTTACCTGACCATGGTACACGGCAAAACGCATAATAAGAATCCGCGTGAGCCGCAGTTCTATGATGCACAGGTTTCGTATCATAACCACAGCAATATGTTCATGTTGCAATATCAGTATAAGTTCTGATTTTTCAGGACTTAATGAAGAAGCGCCGCGGAATTTTTTCGCGGCGTTTTTTTTTGTTTCGGATGCAAGCGCTCTTTTGCCGGTCAAGCAGATTTTTGCATTTATGGATATAGACTTTGGTTTATATTCTCTTTTTTCTGCTTTTTCGGGATATATATCAAACGGCGGAGGATAATATGATGCAGAAAAATTTAGCGCAAATTGTGGTTTATGGTTTGACGGAGCCGTCGCTTTTGGAAAATAACGAAGTCAATCGGCGGATTATCCATGAAGTGGTCGAAAATTGGAATCAGAAAATTTATATCGTACCGCCGCAGGCTTTAGGAATCAGCCGACAAATTACTTATTCTTCCAAACATCTTTTGATGTAAAAATGCTCTTATAAACTATCGATCAGATTTATATTTTGCCATCCGTATTTATGTATTTGTTTATCGTGTTATTATTTGATGAGGTAAACAGATGCGGAAAATCAGTCAGAAAGAACAAGTTCGTCTGGAAGATAATTTATATTTTGTCGGGACAATTTATGAAAGTTTTGAGGCGTTGGAAGAAGTGATGGGCAAACTTAAATTGGAACGACCGCTGTTCTTGGTTTATTTGGCTAAAAAGGCGTTTGCCGAAGAGGTCTTCAAAGCCGCCGGCGAAAAAGTGCCGCTGTCCATGGAAACAATTGATACGCAGGCACAGTCGTATATTGAAATTTTTAATCCGCATTTTCATTAAACTTTAGCAAATTTTAAATTCTTTGCGCCATAATCTTGCTATATAAACAGGAGAAAGATTATGGACGGACGCGTAATCATTTTAATGATGGATTCATTTGGAATCGGCGGGGCACCGGATGCGGCGACATTCGGTGATGAAGGCGCCAATACTTTGGCGCATATTGCCGAAAAACAGGGCGGGTTAAACATTCCGAATTTGCAATATCTCGGTTTGCAACAGGCTTGTATTGAAGCCGGCGGCGAAGCTTTTGATTTGGGGTGCCCGCCGGTTGATTTGCAAATCGGTCATAAATTCGGTCATGCTCAAGAAATCAGCAAGGGCAAAGATACGACTTCCGGACATTGGGAAATGGCCGGAACACCGGTGCTGTTTGAGTGGGGCTATTTTAAGCCGGATTATCCGTCGTTTCCTGAAACGTTAATCAGCAAAATATGTCAGGAAGGCAAAATTGCCGGTATTCTCGGCAATAAAGCCGCTTCCGGTACGGCTATTTTAGACGAGCTCGGGGAAGAACATATTCGCAGCGGCAAGCCGATTTTTTATACCTCGGCTGACAGCGTATTGCAAATTGCCTGCCATGAGAAATATTTCGGTTTGGAACGATTATATGCTTTATGTGAAATTGCTTACGAGGCCGTTAAGCCGTATAACATTGCACGCGTTATTGCCCGACCGTTTGTCGGCGAAAAGAGCGGTGCCTTTACCCGCACCAAAAATCGGCATGATTATTCGGTGCAACCGCCTGAAGCAACGGTGTTAAACAAAGCTTCAACTGCCGGTCATAAGGTTTTGGCGATCGGTAAAATCCGCGATATTTATGCCGGTTCGGGTATTGATGAAGCTTATAAAGCATCGGGCTTGGAAGAACTGTGGAATGTAACCTTGGATTTAACCGCAAAAGCGGCCGACGGTTCACTTATTTTTACCAATTTTGTGGACTTTGATATGGTTTACGGTCATCGGCGCGATGTTAAAGGATATGCTGAAGGGTTGGAATATTTCGATAAGCGTTTGCCGGAAATTCTGCCGTTGTTGCATGATAATGATATCGTTTTTATCACGGCCGATCACGGGTGCGATCCGACCTATAAGGGCACCGATCATACCCGCGAACAAGTGCCGGTTTTGATGTTCGGCAAAAAAGTGCGAACGGCAAATATCGGTCAACGCCGAACTTATGCCGACATTGCGCAAACCATTTGCCGTTATTTCGGGTTGGAACCGATGAAATACGGAGAGGACTTTCTATGAGTTGGCAAGCACCGAATTTAACGGCGGATAAGCATTGTTTTTTCGGAACATCGGGCGGTGTTTCAACAGAAAAATATGCTTCATTAAATACCAACTTGCGCAGTTTAGATCAGCGCGATAATGTTTTGCGCAATATGGATATCATCACGGATCAATTTCATTTAACGCGCGCCGAGATGGCAACCATGCGGCAAAGCGTCAGCAATACGGCGATTTTTATTGATAAACCGACATGGTTTGAAACGGCAGCTGACGGTATGGTTACCACCACGCCGAATATATTGCTGTGCATCAAAACAGCCGATTGCGCGCCGGTTTTGTTGGCAGATTATGAACACGGCGTTATCGGGGCGGCACACGCCGGTTGGCGCGGCGCTTGTAAGGGAATTATTGCAAACGTGGTGCGGCTGATGACAGAACACGGTGCTGAGAAACAGCATATTCGGGCAGCCATTGGTCCGTGTTTGCAAAAAGAATCTTTTGCGGCTCAAGAAGATATGCGTCAAGTATTTTTGGATTTTGATGCGCAAAATGCACAATATTTTACGGCGGCGGCCGACGGTTATCGGTTTGATTTGAGCACGTTTGTTGAAGACAAGTTGCGTGCTTGCGGGGTTCAAAATATTGTCAATTCAAAGATTGATACCTATCCGGCGGCGAACGGCTATTTCAGTTACAGGCGCAACACACACTTGAACTTAATCTCGCAACAGTTTGATTATCCGACACAATATTCGGTAATTTGTTTGTAAGGAAAAACGGATGACGAAAGTGATACAGAATTTTTTACCTTTTTATGATGAGCGGCCGAACGGTGCCAAAGTGCGGGCGTTGGTTTTGCATTGCAGTGCTCATGCAGCGACGGATATGATTGAAGTGTTGCGGGAACGGGAGCTGAGTTCACACTACATTATTGATACGGACGGTGCAGTGTGGCAACTGGTATCGGAAACAAAACGCGCGTGGCATGCCGGTGAAAGCCGATGGCGCGGGATGCATATGCTTAATCAGTATTCTGTCGGCATAGAGCTTTGTTCGCTTTCTTTGGGGCAGGAAACATACGCACCGGCACAGTTGAGAAGCCTGATTAAACTCAGTCGGCAGATTATTCGGCATTATCAAATTCCGGCGGTGAATGTGGTGGCACATTCCGATATTGCGCCGACCAGAAAACCGGATCCGGGGATTGCTTTTCCGTGGCGTATGTTGGCGCAAAAAGGGGTAGGGTGTTGGTATGATATTGCCGATGCCGAAAAGATGGCAGAAAATGATGTTGCGATCTTGTTGGCGCAAATCGGTTATGATGTCAGTGATTTGGCGGCGGCAAGCTATGCTTTTTGTCGACATTTTATTCCGTCTTTGGTGGCAATTGATAAAGACGTCAATCATTTGGTGGATAATGTTTATCCGTCCGATTTTGTTTTGCCTCAACCGTATTTACCGATTTTGAAAGCGTGTGCTTATCGCTACGGACGCCTTAAGCCGCGGCGTTGATACGGGTAGCAATATCGGTTAATTCATCTTCAAGCATGCGATGATCCAGCCCGTCATAGGTTCTGGCTGTTACCTCAATTTGATGTTCTTGCAACCACTGCAGGCTGAACGGCAGTGTTTTATATTGCACCTTCATATCATTTTTGCCGTGATACATATAAAGCGGCGGTCGTGATTGAATACGATGCTGTAACAATTCGGTGCCGGCAACCAAACCGGAGAGGGCAAAAGCGGCGCCGATTTGATGCGTTCTGGTTAACGCCGTGTAAATGGTCAGCATGGCGCCTTGTGAAAAACCAATCAGATAAGTTTGCTCATCATCGATGTGAAATTTATCCTGCATGGCATCAATAAACTGATTGATTTTGGCGGCTCGGTCGTCAATGATTTCACGCGGCGCATTATAAATGGCAAGGATGTCGGCAATGGAGGTTTCTCCAAGGCTGCGGCGACGATCGGGATCATATTTAATCATGCCGAACCATTGAAATTTTTCCGGATTTTTATCGCAGATTTCCGGCGCCTGCGGCGTGATGACCACCGCGTTGTCAACCTTTTTTAACAGCCAGTCAATGGCGTACTGATGATCGGCAATCGAACCGTTGTAGCCGTGCAGAAACACGACCAATTTACGGGGTTGACCGATTTGATGTGATAGGTACTGCAGCATTTCATTCTCCATCGGACGTATTCTATCACAAGCTTTGAAAAAAGTGCAGCAAAATAAAAGAAATCCCCAACTTTGTTGTTGGGGATTCCTAATGAAAAGCAGTTTTCAGGTGTTTCACTTTTCAGAGACTGTCACCGAGATCCTCATGGCGTTTGCGTTGAGGTTCCGATGGCTCTTCGGTAGGTTTGTTGTAAACATGCTGCCCGAGCAGGTCATCTTCGGCATATGACTGACGGGGAGCCTCCGGTGTTTTTTGTTCCATACGCGTCAAAAGTTTAAAGTGTCCAATCTACTTTCAAGATGCCGTAGGGCGCTGAGGTATTAAACCCTCTTAAGCGTCTTTCCAATACTTTAGGCGGGGTATCATAACGTCGGCCTTCGGTTACGCCTTGGTCATTGTAAATTTCCCAGCCGTCATTCTTGTTGTATACCAGCACCGCAAATTTGTTACTGCTGGCAGCAATATAGACCTTTTCATATTTGCGTGGCGCCAGAGAGACATTGGGGTTGATAACGCCCCAGCCGTTGCTGTCACGGCAGAACGCAAAATCACCACAGGTTTCAGAGGTTTTAACCGCCACTTCGTCAAACTTACCACGCGCAATACTTGAGCCGTTTTTCCACAAGTAAACGCCGTCAGAGACACGAATGACAGAATAGTCGGCGACTTCTGTCGGTGTAATTTCCTCGATTTTTTCAGTCAACACGACCGTGCCGCGGGAAACAAGGGTAGTGTACCCGTTGCTGAGAGCCAATACGTAGCCGTCCTGCTCGGTAATTTTCTCATACTCGGGTTCCAAAACCGTGTACCCGTCCCATTTGAGGCCGAACTTGTCGTTCTGAACAATCAAATCATACTCGCCGAGTTTTTGTACCTCGACCTTCTTTCCTCCACAAGCGGTGAACATTGAAGCTATCGCAACAAATGCACCGATAACAAACAATTTTTTCATGATGTTGAAAATTGAGTGAAACAATAAAATATATAGTCACAATGTATAAAATTTGCTGCATTATGGCTTTTTTCGCAATTTTTGTCAAGATTAAAAATACAAAATTTGTGTAAAAATTTCATAATCTGTAAAAAAACTCTTGATTTATCATCAAGATTATAATAAGTGTAATGTGTTTTGAAAGTGCGGCCATGGCGAAATTGGTAGACGCGTAACGTTGAGGTCGTTATGAGCTAAGCTCATGGAAGTTCAAGTCTTCTTGGCCGCACCATTTAAAACTGACTTTGCGTTTTTCGTGTCAAAGGAGAGCTGACGATGTTAAGAATTTACAAAACAGAAAGTAACGGCAGACTCGTCAAGCTCAAAAGAATCAGCAGTGCCACCCATTCTTGGTTTAACCTGGTCAATCCGTCCGGTAAGGAGATTGAAGAGGTTTCGAGCGTTTTAAAGGTTGATGCCGATATTTTGCGCAACTCTTTGGATGCCGATGAGCGTTCGCGCGTTGAGCTGGATGAGGGGGTATTTTCCACCATTGTGAACTTGCCTTTGTTGGATGAGGACGGCAACTTTGATACGCTTCCTTGCGGTTTGGTGTTTACAACCTCAAACTTATTGACGATTTGTTCGCGTGATAACCGTATTTTAAGTTCGTTTAACAAAAATACCGCCAAAACTTTTAACACGCAGGAACGGACCAAGTTTATGCTTTCGATTTTATATAAAATCACGCAGTTTTACTTGCGGTATTTGGCGATTATCAACCGCAAAACCGAGCGCATTGAAGACGCTTTGAAGCAAACCACCAGCAACGAAGAGTTGTTCCAGTTAATCGGCATTCAAAAGTCACTGGTTTACTTTACAACCGCTTTGCGCGACAATCAGTTGGTGCTCGAAAAAATCTTGCGTATGACCAAATCGCCGGCCACCTCGAAGATTTTGGCGTTTACCGAAGATGACACGGATATGCTTGAAGACGTTATCGTTGAAAACAAACAAGCCATCGAGATGGTAGATATGCACCGTTCGATTTTGGAAGGTATGATGGATGGTTTTGCCTCGATTATCAACAACAACGTCAATCAGATTATGAAGTTTTTGGCAGCCATCACCATTGTGCTTTCCATTCCGACCATGGTCGCCAGCTTTTGGGGAATGAATGTCGGCGTTCCGGCCGCAGCAGCTGTTTACGGCTTTTGGATTGTCATCGCATTCTCAGCCTTAATTACCCTTTTGGTTATTATCTATTTCCGCAAAAAGGGAATGTTTTAAGCGAAAAACTGTAGATTACTTTGTTTTCAGACTCGCATATTGCGTGGTTTTGGTTTATATAAAGTCAGAGTGTCGGATAAAATGGGAGGAAGGTTTGCTTTTAGGTTTTGCAACGATTGTGCTGGCGTTGGCCGCTGACCAGTTAAGTAAGTTTTTCATAGATACGCAAGTTTTGGCGGAGCAATCCTCGATAATTGTGGTCAGCAGTTTTTTTAATTTAATCAAAGTATGGAACACCGGTGTGAGTTTTTCCATGTTTAACGGTTACGGAAACGCCGGCAATATTGCTTTATGCGTTGTTGCTTTGATTATCTCGGCGGTTTTGCTGTATTGGATGTGGCATGAAAACAGCAAATTGAAGATTATTTGTTTAGGAATGATTATCGGCGGTGCTTTGGGAAATGTCATTGATCGTGTGCATTTCGGCGCGGTGATGGATTTTTTGGATTTTCACTATAAAAACAATCATTGGCCGGCATTTAATTTAGCCGATTCATTTATTTGCGTCGGGGCTTTTCTTCTGATTGTTTTGGAAATATATAATGGGAAAAAGAAAGGATTGGAAAATGCGAAAAGTAATAAGTTTTAGTTTGGTTGCGGTTTTGGTTTTAATGCTGAGCGCTTGCGGTTTAACCAAAAAAGATTTGGGTTTGGCGCGTCAGGGACCGGATGAAACGCTGGTTAAAACCAACGAACCGTTGATTTTGCCGCCGGAATATAATGTTCGTCCGCAAAAAGGCGAGAGTGACAGTATGATTCAGTCTGACGATGAAGACGGCGAATAAAATTTTGTTGGCCGGCATGCTGGTGTTCGGCCTTGTTTCTCGGGCAAATGCGATGCTGTTTAAGGCTAGTGAATTTACATTGGAAAACGGTTTGCGCTGTGTGGTAATTGAAAATCATAAGGCGCCGATTGTTAAGCACATGGTGTGGTATAAAAGCGGCTCCATTCAGGAAGTTGCCGATAAAAGCGGAAGTGCGCATTTGTTGGAACATTTGATGTTTCGCGGCACCACGGACTTAGCGGACGGTAAGTTTAACGAGATTATGGATAAAAACGGCATTTCTTCCAACGCGTTTACCAGTTATGACGTGACGGCTTATCATGAATTTTCGGATATCAGTCGCTTGGAAGTGGCGATGGCGCTTGAGGCAGACAGAATGCGGAATTTGGCGTTCAGCGATGATGCCTTTCAAACCGAGCAGAAAATTGTTTTTCAGGAACGCAAGCAGGTGGTTGAAAATAATCCGGCGTCGGCATTCACCGAACGTTTGCGGATGTTGATGTACGGCGGCACCCCTTACAGCCGCCCGATTACGGGTTATAACGAAGATATTTTGGCGATTACGGCCGAGGATATTATGGCACTTTATCGCCGTTATTATGCGCCGAACAATGCCTTGGTTGTGCTTTCGGGTGATATTGATGTTGCCACGGCCAAAATGTTGGTTGAAAAATATTACGGTGCGTTGAAACCGGAAATAGTCGATAATCCGGAACCGAAGTCGGTTGACGATAAATTTAGGGAAACCTTGGAAATGTCTTTACCGGGGATTGCTACGCCGAAATTTGTCGTTAATTATGTTTTGCCGCGGTTCGGCCAGTTGGGGGCACAGCTTTATGCTTTCGATGTTTTGGCGGAATATTTGGGACATGATGAAAATTCGGTTTTATATCGCCGGATGGTGATTCAGGATAAAATCGCCGCCCATGTCGGTACGGCATATCACTATGCCACCCGCGGCAACACCTTGTTTGCCGTTACCATGATTCCGGCGGCAGATAACGCGTTTTCGCCGGCAGAAAATATTCGGAAAATTGACGATGTTATGACTCAGGCAATGGCTGATTTGGATGAGGAAAAATTGGCTAAAACCAAGCGTAAAATGCTTTCCGGTTTGGTGTATGTCAACGATAACCCGGAAGATGCAGCCTATTGGGCCGGTTATGCTTTGAGCGTCGGCATGTCGCTGGACGAATTGCAACAGTATGAAGATAAAATCAATCAGGTGACGGTGCAAGACGTGCAGTCGGCTTTTGCATTATTGAAACAAGCGGCGCGGGTTGACGGCATTTTATTGCCGCAGCAGTCGGCAGATGAGGAAAGCGATGAGCAAAAAGAATAAGTATTTCGATTGCCGATGCGGTCGGGCATTGCAAGCTCTTTTCTCAATCGGTATCGGTGTCGGTTTAATTTTATGGGGGGTGTACGGTTTTATGCAGCACAAGCAAATTGATGTAGATGCGATTTTGGCAAATTCGGTTTTGAAAAACCGTCAGTTCGCTTCCAAAGTGCAGCAGGTTGAAAGCGGCGATCTGTCGGCGTATTTGATGGAAGAACACTCCAATCCGATTGTCAGTATCAGTTTTATGTTTCAAAACAGCGGTCGAGCCCACGAGCCGGAAGGCAAGCAAGGCTTGGTCAGTGTGTTGGTTGATGTTTTGAAAAAAGGTGCCGGTGAATATCGTGCGGAAGCGTTTATTGATATGTGTTCGGAATACGGCGTCAATATTTCTTTTGAAGCCGGTTTGGATGAAATTTCGGGCGAATTACAATTCCCGAAAAAGCATTTGCAAACGGCCGTTAAGCTGTTTCACGCCGTGTTGACCGCCCCGCATTTTGAAGAAAAATATCTGCAGTTAAGTAAAGAGCAACATGTGTTGGCCATTACCATGAAGCAGGAAAAAATCCGTTCTTTTGCCGCCGATAAATTTAAGGAAATTTATTTTGCCGGACATCCTTATGCCAAGCCGACCATCGGTACGATTGAAGATATTCAGACGCTCAGCGCCGATGATTTGCGGCAATATATGCAAAATACGATGGCACGCGATAATTTGCTGGTTGCTGTCGCCGGTGATTTGACGGCCGATGAAACGGCTGAATTGCTGCGGGCATTGTTTGCCGATTTACCGGCACAGGCCAACGTTCATGATTTGGCAAAAATTCAGATTAAAAGCAACGGTCAGCAATATTATAATGCGTTTCGGGCGGCACAGATGTATGTGATGTTTGCCGTGCCGGGGGTTTATCGTCAGGATGCCGATTTTTATCCGTTATATCTGGCCAATTACATTTTCGGTTCTTCCGGTTTGGAAGCGCGGTTAAATAAGAGTATTCGTGAAAAAGAAGGACTGACCTACGGGTTATATACCTATTTGGGTATCAATGATGCATCGTCGCGGGTTGAAGGTGCTTTTTCGGCAACGCCGGAAAATTTGCCGCGGGCGATGGAACTGTTGGAAGCCGAGTGGCGCAAAATGGGCGAGGGAACCATTACCGCGGAAGAATTACAAAAGGCCAAAGATTCCATTTTGGCTTCAAGCAATTTGCGTTACGCCGCCATTGACGGTATTTCCGATTTGTTGTTGCGTATGCAGGAATATAATTTGGGAATTGATTTTTTGGAAAAAAGAGAAGGGTATATTAAGCAGACAACATTGCAACAGGTAAATGATGCTGCCCGCAAATATTTCAGTGTCTTGCCGGATTTTGTGATTACCGGTGAGCAAAATAAGGAGAATAATTGATGTTTGGACGAACAAAAAGTAAAGCATGGCGTAAGTTGGAAAGTTTATATAAACATTCAAACGATGTTCATATGAGAGACTTGTTTGCGGAAGATGAGGCGCGCGGGCGTCATTATACACAGCAACTGGAAAATATGTTGGTTGACTATTCCAAAAACCGCGTTGATGACAAAATTATGGCCGCATTGTTCGAACTGGCGCGGGAACGTGGTGTTGCCGAAAAAATTGAAGCGATGTTCAGCGGTAAAAAAATCAATAAAACCGAAAATCGGGCGGTGTTGCACATTGCTTTGCGTAATCGCAGCAACAAACCTATTTATGTTGACGGTCGCGATGTGATGCCGCAAATTAACGCAACGTTGGAAAAGATTAAAGATTTTTCCGAGTCCGTGCGTTTGGGGCGTTTTGTCGGTCATACGGGAAAGAAATTGACGAACATTGTGAATATCGGTATCGGCGGCTCTGATTTGGGACCGTATATGGTTACCGAAGCTTTGCGTCATTATTGGGCAAAAGATATCAATTGCTACTTTATTTCCAACATTGACGGCACCTCATGTGCGGAAGTGTTGAACAATATTGATCCGGAAACCACATTGTTTATTGTGGCTTCCAAAACGTTTACCACCATTGAAACGCTGACCAATGCCAGAACCTGCCGCAAGTGGCTGACCGATACCTTGGGCGAACACGCGGTAGCCAAACACTTTGTGGCGCTTTCTACCAATAAGGAAGAAGTTGAAAAGTTTGGGATTAACCCGAATAACATGTTTGAATTTTGGGATTTTGTCGGCGGCAGATATTCTATGTGGTCGGCCATCGGTTTAATTATTGCCATTGCCGTCGGTTATAATAATTTCGAGCGGATGTTAGAGGGCGCATTTGCGATGGATCAGCATTTTGCCACCGCAGATTTCGAACACAATATTCCGGTTATTTTGGCGCTGATCGGCATTTGGTATAATAATTTTTACAACGTACATCGTTACGGTGTGATTCCGTATGACCAATATTTGCAATACTTGCCGGCTTATTTGCAGCAGCTTGATATGGAAAGTAACGGCAAAACCGTGACGCTTGATAATCAGTTTGTTGATTATGCTACCGGTCCGGTGTTATTCGGCGGTGCCGGCACCAATGTTCAGCACTCGTTTTTCCAGCTGTTGCATCAGGGCACGGAGATGGTTCCGGTAGATTTTATTATTCCGGCAATTTCGCATAACGAAATCGGCAACCATCATCAGATTTTGCTGGCCAATGTTTTGGCACAGGGCGAAGCATTGATGAGTGGTAAAACCGAAGATGAGGCGGCCGCCGAATTGGAAAAAGCCGGTAAGTCTAAAGCTGAAATCGCCCGTTTGAAAAAATATAAAAGTTTCAGCGGCAATCGACCGTCAAATACCATCATTTTGCGCAAGGTCGATCCGTATTCTCTCGGTATGCTGATTGCCATGTACGAGCACAAAGTTTATGTTCAGGGCGTTATCTGGAACATCAATTCATTTGACCAGTTCGGGGTGGAACTCGGGAAAAAACTGGCACTGAATATTTTGCCGGAATTTGAAGGCGATGCGTTCGGCGTTGAGCATGACAGCTCCACCACCAATTTAATCAATTACGTCAAACAGATCCGCAAGTAGTGAGAAGCAAGTCATGCCGATACGCATATTACCGTCAAATTTAGTTAACCAGATTGCCGCCGGCGAGGTTATCGAACGGCCGTCATCGGTGATGAAAGAGTTGGTGGAAAATGCGTTGGATGCCGGTGCCGGGCGAATAGAAGTTACGCTTGAAAACGGCGGTAAAACGTTAATTGCAGTCAGCGATGACGGCAAGGGTATGAGCCGTGACGAATTGGCATTGGCGGTTGAAAGACACGCTACTTCCAAGTTGCCGGATGATGATTTGTTCAATATTCAGTTCTTGGGTTTTCGCGGTGAGGCTTTGCCTTCAATCGCATCGGTTTCCCGATTGTGCATCGAATCACGTGCCGCCGGCAGTAACGAGGGCTGGCAAATCAGTGTGAGCGGCGGTCAAAAAGGAGAAATTTTGCCGTCTGCCATTCAAAACGGGACGCGTATTGAAGTTCGCGATTTGTTTTTTACCACGCCGGCACGGTTGAAGTTTTTAAAGGCGGACAACTTTGAAACAGCGCAATGCGTCGATATTTTGCAGCGCATTGCCATGGCAAACCCGATGGTGTCTTTCTATCTTTACGGCGACGGCAAAAAAAAGCTGGGGCTGAATGCCTGTCAGGGTGAGCTTTTTGATTGTCGGCAACAGCGATTGGCCGACATTATGGGTAGCGAATTTACGGAAAATTCGGTTGAGATTGCGGCGGAAAATGAGTTTTGCACCATCAGCGGTCGTGTCGGATTGCCGACATACCATAAGGCCAATTCGCTTTCGTAATTTTTGTTTGTGAATAATCGGCCGGTGCGCGATAAGCTGATTCTGGGCGCTATCAAAGGGGCATATCAGGACATGATGGTTGCCGGTCGGTATCCGGCTTGTGCGATTTTTATTGAAATTAAGCCGCAATACGTTGATGTAAATGTTCATCCGACAAAAAA
>JAGCYN010000005.1 GCA_017960745.1 Alphaproteobacteria bacterium
CTAAAATATTTAATTGGATTCGCCAAAATTCTTAAAAATAGTAACAGAAATTTAATTTATTTCGATTACTCTGTAGCAAAGTTATAAAAGTTTAGCACGGGAGAATGCACAGATGTCGATAAATTTGGGTGTGGCGGAAACCGCCGTTTCTTACTTAAAACCTCGTATTGCCGTTGTCGGAGTCGGCGGCGGTGGCGGAAATGCCGTTAATAATATGATTGCGCAAAATCTTGAAGGGGTTGATTTTATTGTGGCGAATACCGATGCTCAGGCATTGGCTCATTCTGCGGCAACCAATAAAATTCAGCTTGGTTTGGAAATTACACAAGGTTTAGGCGCCGGCGCACGGCCGGAAATCGGCAAAATGGCTGCCGAAGAGGCTAAGGATAAAATTGCCGAAGCACTCGATGGCGTGAATATGGTATTTATTACGGCCGGTATGGGTGGCGGTACGGGTTCGGGTGCAGCACCGGTGGTTGCTCATATTGCCAAAGAAAAAGGTATTTTGACGGTTGGTGTGGTTACCAAGCCGTTTAGCTTTGAAGGCAAGAAGCGCATGGAAATCGCCGATCAGTCGTTAGAAAACTTTATCAAAGAAGTCGATAGCATCATTGTGATTCCGAATCAGAATTTGTTCCGTATTGCCGATGAAAATACAACCTTGTCCGAGGCATTCAGATTGGCAGATAACGTGCTTTATTCCGGTGTGCGTTCCATTACCGACTTGATGATGATGCCGGGGTTGATTAACCTTGATTTTGCCGATGTTAAAAATATTATGGAAGATAAAGGCAAGGCCATTATGGGGACCGGCGAAGCGGAAGGCAAGGGACGTGCCAAAGATGCTGCGGCACAGGCCTTATCGAATCCGTTGTTGGATGATTGCATTATGAAAGGTGCCAAAGGCGTTTTGATTAACATTACCGGCGGTCAGGATATTACCTTGCCGGAATTGGACGAAGCCGCTAACACCATTAAAGAAGAAGTCGGCGATGATGCCAACATTATTTTCGGTTCCAGCTATGATGATAATCTGGCCGGAAAAATCCGTGTTTCGATTGTGGTAACCGGTATCAGCGACGGCAAACAGCGTCCGGAGCCGGAACGCCGTACTTACGCCGGTCCGTCTTTGATTGATATCAGTTATGATACAGGCAGCAGTGTGCCGACGGTTGAAACGGTTGAAGTTCACGATGAAGCCAAAGAAGTTAAACCGGTGTTCTTAGATCCGGAAGCGGACGATGATATGATTGTGCCGCTTGATGACGAAGAACCGATCAGCTTCGGCAACGATGATGAGGAAGAAGTGGAAGTGTTGGAAAAAGATTCGCTTGATGATGTTTTCACCACGTTGGATAAATCTTCCGAATTGCCGGAAATGCCAAAAGCAACTTCTTTGTTCAAAACCATCACCAGCAATGATGTTCACGAAGAAGAAGAGGCTAAAATCGAAAAAGAATTGAATTCGGTTTCAGCGGAAGATGATTTCTTCAGTAGCAAAAATTCGATTGAAAATCTGGTTGATGACAGCGATGATGAACCGGTTTTGTTTGATAACGATACCTCTATTTTCAAAGATACGCGTGCGGCGGAGCCGGCTGAAGAGCCGATTAGCGAGCCGGAGGATGAAGGCGGTTTCCGTCCGACGTTTATTGAGCGCGTTATCGGTATCAGAGCGCGTAAAAAACACGAAAATGATGCTCGGGAAGCATCTGAAAACGTTGCCGTCGGCGATGAAGATTTGGATTTGTCCGGCGATGATTTGGATATTCCGTCGTTTTTAAGACGCAAATAAAGTTTGATTGCTGAAAAAACGCCTTGGTTTTGCCAAGGCGTTTTTTTGGTTGATGTTGCCGATAAAGATATATCAGACTTTTAAATTTTAATGTTATTTGTAAAAAAAAGGTGGCGAAGTTGCCACCTTTTTTAAATGTTTCAAAGCTTAAAAATCAAGCGCTTTGCGATAGGTTTCAACCACCACTTCCTGCTCATCGCGGTCGGCGGCATTCATCTTGCGCAGTTTCAAAATGGTGCGCATGGCTTTGGTATCAAAGCCGGCGCTTTTGGCCTCGGCAAAAATGTCGCGGATGTCGCTGGCAATTCCCTTCTTTTCTTCTTCCAAGCGCTCAATACGTTCAATCAAAGAACGCAGTCTGTCGGCCGCCACACCGCCGACTTCGGTTTTTACTTGATTCTCATCAGCCATTGTTTTTCTCCTCTAAAAATGTTTGCCGATTTTGTAGCAAATAAAATTTGTTTTGACAAGCTATATTTTTTGTTAAATCGTATTTAAACTAACAAGATTTTAACTTATATGGGGTACATCATAATTAAGTTTGTTTAATGAAAGAGGATACCATGCCAATAGATACACATACAAAAATTTTGGCCACCGTCGGTCCGGCCACGGCAAGCAAAAAAATGTTAGAAGAACTGGTTAAATCCGGCGCCGATGCTTTCCGGTTTAACTTCAGCCACGGCACCAGAGAAGAACATGCCGAACGCTACCAGACCGTGCGCGATTTGTCGGTAAAATATAATCGACACCTGACCATCATTGCCGATATGCAGGGGCCGAAACTTCGAATCGGTACTTTCAAAAAAGATGAAGTGCTGCTGAAAGAAGGGCATATTTTTGTTTTGGATATGCTGAATGAGGCCGGCGATGAAACACGCGTTACACTGCCGCACAAGGAAATTTTTGCTGCCGTGAAAAAAGGGGATACGCTGCTCTTAAACGATGGTAATATCCGCTTGGAAGTTTTGAGCAACGAAAATTATGTGATGCAAACCAAGGTTAAGGTCGGTGGCAAACTTTCGGCGCATAAGGGCGTTAATTTGCCGAACGTAAAATTGCCGATTTCCGCCATCACTGCCAAAGATAAACAAGACTTGGCATTTGCTTTGCAGTTGGGCGTTGATTGGGTTTGTTTGTCGATTGTGCAAAGCGTGGACGATGTGCGGATGGCGCGCAAACTGATCGGCGATAAGGCGTGGATTATTTCTAAATTGGAAAAACCGAGCGCGATTGAGGAACTGGACGACATTGTCAAAGAATCGGACGGCATTATGGTGGCACGCGGCGATTTGGGCGTGGAGTGGCCGATTCATTCCGTGCCGGTGTTGCAAAAGTTGATTGTGAAAACTTGCCGTAAATACGGACGTCCGGTGATTGTGGCAACCCAGATGCTGGAGTCGATGATTGTTAATCCGACACCGACCAGAGCCGAAGTTTCCGATGTGGCAACGGCGGTGTATGACGGCGCCGATGCGGTGATGCTTTCAGCCGAAACAGCTGTCGGCAGCTATCCGGCAGAGGCGGTTTCGATGATGCACAACATTATCAACGAAGTTGAAGACGAGCCGTCTTATTTTGACAGTATTCAGCGCTATAAGGATTTGTCCGATTGTAAAAATATGGCCGATGCCATTACCTATGCGGCCAGCGAAATGCCGCGGATTTTGCCGAAAGTTGCCGGCATTATTACGTATTCAGCGTCCGGTTTTACCACTTTATCCATGGCGCGGGAGCGTGCCAATCTGCCGATTTTGGCAGTCACGCTTTCAGAAGAAGTGGCGCGCCGTATGGGTATTATTTGGGGCGTGCGTGCCGATATGTGCGACAGCCTGTTTAACGATTTTTCAAAGTTGGAAGAACATGCGCTGGCGGTCGCCAAGAAAAATAAAATCGGCAGAAAAGGCGATTATTTGGTGATTATCGCCGGCTATCCGCTCGGCCAGAAAGGAATGACCAATATGCTGCATACCGTGCAGATTTAACGCCATTAAAGCAAAAAAAACACTCTCAGCCGCCGGCGGAGAGTGTTTTTTTTATGGTGCGGAAGGTTATGCGTCATGCCAATGTTCAATGCGCCAGTTAAGGGCGTTTCTGAGGTAAACACGGCATTTTTCCAGATCGATGTGTCCGTCTTCGCCTTTCAACATGCCTTCGGCGTCAATCCAGACACCGGCACTGTTGGGCGAATGTAACCAGTTCTTGTAGATGTCGTTCATCGTCTGATAGACATTACCGGGGGAAATTCCGCCGGCGTAGCCCTGCGTAATATAGGTATATGCCGGCGCTTTGCGCTGTTCGGGCACGATACCTTCACCGAAAGATTCGTCGTAGAGACTGTCAAACACAACACCATTGTTATGCAGATGGTGAATAAGTTCCTCATTGCTGCTGTTGTGGGACAGAATGCAGCGGCGCGGTCGAATCGACTGAATAAAACGAGTCATCTTTTCTTCGTCGGGCGCTTTTTCACGGCCGATTTTGAAGTTCAGTTGCACACGCTTGGAAAATGCGTCACCGTTGTAGTCGCGCAAATCCAGCAAATCTCGCAAGGCATGGGTAACATGGTTTTGTCCGCAGCCTTCAGCCCACGAACGGTTCACATGAAACGCCATGTTCAGCATGATGTGTTGTTGCTCGGCATAGCGGGCCAAGTCGTTAATCCACTTAAAGCGTTCGCTTCCGTAATGGCACTTTTCGCCGGAAATCTGAACACCGAACTCTGCAATTGGAAATTCAAGAGCCAGCGCGATTAACGCCGGAATGTCCGTTGTCTCGTTGACGCCGGAACAGGTAATAAATTTAACCTTCATAAGCGTTGGGTTTTAATGTATGTAAATAATGAATGAAAAACAGGTGCAGTTTAGATGTTTTTTGTTTATTTGTCAAGTTGTTATTTGCCGCATATTTAACGTAAAAAAACAGCCCGCGCGGCGGTAGGCTGTTTGGCGTTATGATTGATTTGTTTTTTTAATTGTAGTCAACTTCCCACGGAAAGGCAATCCACAAACCGGCCGGTTCGGTAATCGGAGAATAATCCGGCGTTATGGTCGGATTTTTATTAACGAGCGTGAAGATTTTGGCAGACGGATATTTTTTTCTTAAATAGAGCAGGGTGTTGTCGCTGTCGCAAATATCGTCAATAATATAGGTTTTGCCTTTGTCGGGAATGCGGTCCGTGGTGGTATCCGTAATTTGCGTTTGTTCATGTTCATCATCATAGGACGAAAGGCGGATAAACTTAATGTCTTTAATGCCGAGCAGATGAGCAATCATGACGCACGGAATCAGTCCGCCGCGCGATACGGCCGCCAGAGTGATATCATCGACACTCTCCGATTTGATTTTTTGTGCGATTTGATAGCAGGCATTACTTACCGCATCCATCGAGATTTTTTTCATCTTTTTCGTCCTTCGTCGTTATGTAATGCCCAGCTTTATAACAAACTGTAAAAAACTCGTCAATGATATTTTATGTCTTATTCGCTTCACAAAATTGGCGAAAGTAAAAATATTCGGCGGCGCTGATAAAACCGTAGGCAAAAACATAAAAGCCGATGATGGCAACCAGAGCAAAATCCGTCAGCATTTGATATTTCAAAATCATAAATGACAGCAAAATGCCCAAAATACCGCTGCACAAGCTCCAACCGTACGGTTGACCGAGCTTATATAAGTCGTAGGCACCGGCAATTTGTAACGTTCCCGAGGCCAAGAACCATAACACAAAAAATATCGGAAAGGTGTGTACGGTGACGCCGAGATTGGTCATGAAAATCAGCCCCAAAAATAAGTCAAGCAGGCCGATGACCATATACCATCCCGAGGCCTGATACAGCGAAAAGGCAATATAGCCGCTGCCCAAAAGAAAGATAATCAAGCCCAAATAGAAGGCCAACGCCAACAGTGATGCCATCGGGTTCAGCCAAATCAAAACGCCCGTAAGCATCATAATCAAACCGGCAATCAAATGCCAGATACCGCATATCTTTATTATCATAAATGCTCCTTTGTTAATTGTTGCAGCCAAGATATATGCCGTCGCGCCCGATATTCAAGTCAATCCATCGGTCGTATAATTGTTGACAAAAAACAGGAATGACGCTATACTCGGCCATATATGAGGGAGAATAAAGTTGCGATTGTCGTCAGCTGAGGTCGGTCTCAGAACCGATAAGACAGAAGAAAACAAATACGGTTGGGTGCTGGTGGATCAGGTGCCGGCCAATGAGCCGTGCGTTGTTTATTTGGGTGGCGACAGTGCAACCGAGGACAGAGTTGCCAACGGCTATGCCAAGGAAATCGAACAAGAACTGGAAATGACGGTTGATTGTCATATGCCGGTTTATTCGGTGAAATATCGGTTCGGCGATAATCTTTATGAGTGGTCACGGCGCTATGAGTTTGTTAAACATCGGCAGGATTTGGATGAAGACAGCGTCAAACGCGTGAACCGATATGTGACGGACGAAGATAAAAATCCGCGCTATATTGATGAGCTGTATCAAAAGTTGGTGGCGCCGCGGATTTCGCAAAATTGCGGTACCGAACGGTTGTCAACAGCCGAAGCTTGCCGTCGTGTGCGGATGATGACGTTTGTGGCACATTGCCACGGTGCTTATGTGGCACAAAAACTGGAAGATAAAATGCAAGACGAAATGAAACGTCTGGGTTACAGTTTGGAAGAGCGCAAAGCCGTTCAATCACAGATGGTGGTTTTGGCGCATGCGCCGGCCGGTCCGCTCGGGGTTTCCAAATCACAGATTATCGGTTTTAAGAGTGTGTATGACCGCGAAACACCGGTTCCGGGAAATCATTTTTACGATTATATCGAGGAACGTCGTCAGGAAGAAAAAAAGCGTTTTCTCGCCGAAAAATTTCATGATGAGCAAGATATCAAAGATAATCGGTGGTTTGATTTCAAGCCGTGTTATTTTGCCGGCAAACAAGGCAATTTCTTTATGATTAAACAGAAGTTTGAATGGATTAAAGATGAAGGTCCTTGTCAGCGCAACAAATCCGAACACGGTAACATCAGTTTTGCCGTTTCCGAAAGGCATACTTACGACGGTAAAGTGATGGCAATGTTCGGAAAGTCGATATTTTATAACGCCATTCATAATTCGTTACAGCAAGTGAACGGTTTTAAGCCGTTGCCGCCGATTGAGGAGTTGATTTTGCCGCCGATAGAACAAATGAAAGCGCGTTACGGTGAGGTCTTTCGTCAGTTTGCGGAAAACGGTAAAAAGTTCAGAACGGAAGTTTACAATTATGCGCGTTCCAAACTGTCTTTACGGCGTTCGACAACAAATGCGGGCGCAGAGCGATAAATTTGACGTATCGGTATCCGCTTTTTTCAAAAATATTGTTGCAAAAAAAGATAAAAGTTGTATAATCCGCACAGTTTAAATTCGACGGTTCAAAAACCGACGAAAATTATTTGGCGGATAGGGCTTAGTGTGCGTAATTGCAAGGGGTTTCGCCTTATTCTTTAAAATCAGCAACATAATTTCAACCTTCTGTTGACGGGATTGAGTTTTTTCAAAAGAATTGTCGCAGAATCAATACATTAGAAGGATAAACCAATGACAGAGTCTTATACGAGCAAAAAACGTGTAAGAAAAAATTTCGGCCGAATCGACGCCGTAATGGATATGCCGAATTTAATTGCCGTACAAACGGATTCCTACTCCAGTTTCATCAATAATATCGACGCCGGCGGCGAACATTGTGAATTTGGTCTGGAAGAAGTTTTCAATTCAATTTTCCCGATTAAAGATTTTTCCGGTAACGGTGAACTTGAGTTCGTTAAATATGTTTTGGAAGAACCGAAATATGATGAAGAAGAGTGCATCAGACGTGATATGACGTATGCCGCACCGATCAGAGCAACCTTGCGTTTGGTTGTTTGGGATATCGATGAGGCAACCGGTGCAAAATCTATTCATGATATTAAAGAACAAGACGTTTATATGGGCGACATTCCGCTCATGACGGAAAAAGGTACGTTTATTTTTAACGGTACCGAGCGTGTTGTGGTATCGCAAATGCACCGTTCGCCGGGTGTTTTCTTCGACAGCGACGGCGGTAAAACCGTTTCTTCGGGTAAAAAGCTGTTTTCGGCCCGCATTATTCCGTATCGCGGCTCTTGGCTGGATATTGAATTTGATGCCAAAGATTTGATTTACGCGCGTATTGACCGTCGTCGTAAATTGCCGATTACATCGGTGTTCTACTCTTTATATTCGGCCGCAACCGAAGCCAAAATGGCTGAGCTGGCCAAAAAGGGTGAGACCATGCCGCTGGAAGAAATCGAGGGTATGAGCAAAGAAGAAATTTTGAATTACTTCTATGAAACCGAAACCTATCTGGTTAATAAAAAAGCTTGGAAAATGAAGTTTGAACCGAGCCGGATGAAAGGTGTGAAGTTTGACTTTGCATTGGTCAACGCCGCTACCGGTGAAACGGTTTGGGATGCCGGTAAGAAATTAACCCCGAGAACCGCGCAGAAATTAGCCGATGAAGGTTTGGAATATTTTGTGGTTTCGCAAGAACAGATGTATGGCAAGTTCTTGGCGAAAAACATTGTTGTTGCCAAAACCGGTGAAGTTTTGGGCGAGGCCGGCGATGAAATCAATGAAGAGTTGCTCGCTAAGTTGGCTGAAAACAAAATTAAAGAAATCGACACATTATATATAGACGGTTTGAATGTCGGTCCGTATATCCGCAATACTTTGGCTACCGATAAGAACAGCAATCGTCAGGAAGCGCTGTATGATATTTACCGTGTGATGCGACCGGGCGAACCGGCAACCTATGAAGCTGCCGATGCTTTATTTAAGCAGTTGTTCTTTGATAACGAACGCTATGATTTGTCGGCAGTCGGTCGTGTGAAGATGAACAATTCGTTGGATATTTCTTTTGACGAAGCACCGGATACCTGCCGCGTTTTGCGCAAAGATGATATTCTGCGCATCGTTAAGAAAATTGTTGATATTCGTGACGGCAGAGGTCAGGTTGACGATATTGACCACTTGGGCAACCGTCGTGTTCGTTCCGTCGGCGAATTGATGGAAAACCAATATCGTATGGGCTTGCTCAGAATGGAACGCGCCATCAGAGAAAAAATGAGCGCCGAAATTCTGAACAACGTGAAGCCGCAAGATTTGATTAACGCCAAACCGATTGCTTCGGTTATTCGTGACTTCTTCGGTTCTTCGCAGTTGTCCCAATTTATGGATCAGAACAACCCGTTGTCTGAAATTACGCATAAGCGGCGTTTGTCGGCATTAGGTCCGGGCGGTTTGAGCCGTGACAGAGCCGGCTTTGAAGTCCGCGACGTACATCCGACACACTATGGTCGTATCTGCCCGATTGAATCACCGGAAGGTCCGAACATCGGTTTGATTAACTCGTTGTCAACTTATGCGCGCGTAAACAAATACGGCTTTATCGAATGCCCGTATCGCAAAGTTGTTAACGGCGTTGTAACTTCCGAAGTTGTGTATCTGTCGGCTGACGATGAAAACAAGGTGGTTATCGCCGAAGCCAACGCTAAAGTAAATGATGACGGCCATTTTGCCAATGACCTCATTACTTGCCGCCGCGGTGGTGAAGTCGAGTTTGACAAGCCTGAAAACATTAATTACATCGACGTTTCGCCGAAACAGTTGGTGTCGGTGGCTGCCGCTTTAATTCCGTTCTTGGAAAACGATGACGCCAACCGCGCGTTGATGGGGTCAAACATGCAACGTCAAGGTGTGCCGCTCTTGCGCTCCGAGGCACCGCTGGTCGGTACCGGTATTGAAGCAACGGTGGCTAAAGACTCCGGTGCGACATTGGTTGCCAAATATGACGGTATTGTTGATGCCGTTGATGCCAACCGTATCGTTATTCGTTCGGATAACAGCAATGCGCACGATGTCGGTGTAGAAATTTATAAGCTGGCGAAGTTCCGCCGTTCTAACCAAAATACCTGCATTAACCAAGTTCCGTTGGTTAAGGTCGGTGACCATATTAAGAAAGGCGATATCATTGCCGATGGTCCGTGTACCAATATGGGTGAGTTGGCTTTGGGTAAAAACTTATTGGTGGCCTTCATGCCGTGGAACGGTTTGAACTACGAAGATGCTATTTTGCTGTCTGAGAGAATTTCACGCGAAGATGTTTTGACTTCTTTACATATTGAAGAATTTGAAGTGATGGCGCGTGATACCAAACTCGGTCAGGAAGAAATTACCCGCGATATTCCGAATGTCGGCGAAGATGCTTTACGCAACTTGGATGAAGCCGGTATCGTTTATGTCGGTGCTCACGTTAAAGCCGGCGATATTTTGGTCGGTAAAGTAACCCCGAAGGGTGAATCGATGGTAACGCCGGAAGAAAAATTGTTGCGTGCCATCTTCGGTGAAAAAGCCAGCGATGTTCGCGATACATCGTTACGCGCTCAGCCGGGTGTTGACGGTATTGTGGTTGACGTTCGCATCTTCTCGCGCCGTGGTGTTGAGAAAGATGAACGTGCTTTGGCCATTGAACAGGAAGAAATTTCCACTTTGGCAAAAGACCGCGATGACGAAATCGCCATCATTCGCAAGAGCTATGAAACACGTTTGATTTCCATGTTGGAAGGTCAGACCGTTGTTGACGCGCCGAAGGGTATTGCTAAGAACACCAAGTTGACGGCTGATATTTTGAAGGAATTTCCGTCGGCTCAGTGGCGTAAAATCGTGGTTAAAAACGAAGATGTAATGAAGCAGATTGAAGGCTTCTCGGCAGCGTTTGAGGCCCGTTTGGATAAAATTCAGAAACACTATGAAGACAAAGTTGAGAAAGTTCAGCGCGGTGATGATTTGTTGCCGGGCGTTTTGAAGCTGGTCAAAGTGTTTATTGCCACCAAGAGAAAGATGCAAACCGGTGATAAGATGGCCGGTCGTCACGGTAACAAAGGTACGGTTTCACGCGTTTTGCCGTTGGCCGATATGCCATACACCGAAGACGGTACGCCGGTTGATGTGGTGTTGAACCCGCTGGGTGTTCCGTCACGTATGAACGTCGGACAAATTTTGGAAACCCACCTCGGTTGGGCAGCCAAAGAACTCGGCAAACAGCTTAACGAAATGTGTGAACAATACAAGCGCGGCGAAAAGACGATTGATGAGTTGAACAAGCGTTTGAAAGAAGTTTACGGCGATAAGCAATATAAGAAACAGATTAAGACTTTAACCGAAGCTGAAGAGCTGGAAATGGTTTCCAATTTGAAGGGCGGTATTCCGATGGCAACGCCGGTATTCGACGGTGCAACCGGCGATGACATTAACAATATGTTGTCAATGGCAGGCTTGCCGACATCGGGACAAATTGATTTGTATGACGGTCGTACTGGCGAGAAGTTTGATCGTAAAGTAACGGTTGGTGTGATGTACATGATTAAGTTGCACCACATTGTTGACGAGAAAATGCACGCCCGTTCGGTTGGCCCTTACGGTTTGGTTACCCAACAGCCGCTCGGCGGTAAGGCTCAATTCGGTGGTCAACGTTTCGGCGAAATGGAAGTTTGGGCATTGCAGGCCTACGGTGCTGCTTATACCTTGCGAGAAATGCTTACCATTAAGTCCGATGACGTTGCCGGTCGTACCAGAGTTTATGAAGCCATCGTTCGCGGTGAGGACAGCTTTGATACGGGAACGCCTGAGTCATTCAACGTTTTGGTTAAAGAAATTAAATCGCTGTGCCTTAATGTTGAAATGTTAAACGAAGAAGCTTAATTTCCGGGAGTTGTAGAAATGAATAATGAAATAATGAATATGTTTGATCAGCCGCAAGTTGCTGCAGATAATTTTGACGCCATCAAAATTTCTATTGCTTCTCCGGAACAGATCCGTTCTTGGTCTTATGGCGAAGTTAAAAAGCCGGAGACCATCAACTACAGAACTTTCAAACCGGAAAAAGACGGTTTGTTCTGTGCACGTATTTTCGGTCCGGTTAAGGACTACGAGTGCTTGTGCGGTAAGTATAAACGCATGAAATATCGCGGTATTGTCTGCGAAAAGTGCGGCGTTGAAGTTACGCTTTCCAAAGTTCGCCGTGAAAGAATGGGCCATATTGAATTGGCTGCACCGGTGGCACACATTTGGTTTTTGAAATCTTTGCCGTCCCGCATTTCGACTTTGACGGATATTCCGGAAAAGTCTTTGGAACGTGTGTTGTATTTTGAAAGCTATATTGTGATTGAGCCGGGTTTGACACCGCTGAACGTTAATCAGCTGTTGACCGAAGACGAATATCAGGAAGCTGTTGATACCTATGGTGAAGATGCTTTCCGTGCCGGTATCGGTGCCGAAGCTTTGCGCGAAATCCTTTCCAATATCGATTTGGAAGCGGAAAGAGATACAATGCGTACCGAGTTAAAAGAAACAACGTCGGAAGCTAAGCGCAAAAAGTTGGTAAAGCGTTTGAAATTGGTGGAAGCATTCATCAGTTCCAATGCCAAACCGGAATGGATGATTTTGACCGTATTACCGGTTATTCCGCCTGATTTGCGTCCGCTCGTGCCGTTGGACGGTGGTCGTTTTGCCACGTCTGATTTGAACGATTTGTATCGTCGTGTGATTAACCGTAACAATCGTTTGAAGAAGATGCTCGAAATCGGCGCTCCCGAAATGATCATCAA
>JAGCYN010000035.1 GCA_017960745.1 Alphaproteobacteria bacterium
AAAAAAAGAAATAATTTTAAATATGCAATTTGCAAAGTTAATGTTTCCATTAAATTTTCTCTTCGCCGATTGCTCCAACCATTATAAGGACCAGTTGATGTGCCACTTCCTAAAATTTGTCCGATTGATTTACTCATTTTTATCTCCTTAAATATTGTTACTGAGGTTTAAATAAGATAAAAATTATTTTAAATCAACATTTAAATAATAAAAATATTATATATACAATACAATATAAAATAAAATCAATTAGTTAAACAAATAAGAAAAAATCTTAATTGTGGATAAATTTATTAAAATTTTCACGACACTTTGACATTCAGACTTTTCCAGGCAGAACATAGCATCTTTTACATTTGATATTTTCACACAAAAAAAATCCCTCGGCAGAAAACCGAGGGACTTTTCAAAAACTTTTTTCAAAGTTCTTTATTATAAATTGTTGGCATCAACTTTGACACCGACACCCATGGTGGAGCTCATCGAAATCTTCTTCAAATAAGTTCCTTTGAAGGCAGCCGGTTTTGCTTTGATGATTGTTTCAATAAACAATTTAGCATTATCATAAATTTGGTCATCCGAGAAGGAAGCCTTTGCCACACCGGCATGAACAATACCGTTCTTTTCAACACGATATTGAACTTCACCGGCCTTAGCATTTTTAACAGCCGTTGCAACATCAGCCGTTACCGTACCCAATTTCGGGTTCGGCATCAAGCCCTTCGGGCCCAATACACGGGCAACACGACCGGCCAAGCCCATCATGTCCGGTGTTGCAATGCAGCGATCAAAATCAATTTTACCGGCCAAAATGGAATCAACCAAGTTTTCGGCACCGATAACATCAGCACCGGCAGCTTTAGCTTCTTCGGCCTTTTCATCGCGTGCGAAAACAGCAACGCGAACGGTTTTACCGTTACCGTGCGGCAACTGGCAAACGCCTCTGATCATTTGATCGGCATGCTTCGGATCTACACCCAAATTAATTGCTAAATCGATGGTCTCATCGAATTTTGCAGTCGCATTTTCCTTAACAATCTTCACAGCATCTTTCAAGCTGTATGTTTGATTCTTGTCAAGATTTTTATACGCATTTACTAATCTTTTTCCGCTCATCGACTTACTCCGTTACCTGAATACCCATAGAAACAGCCTGACCTTTAACCATGTTCATAGCGGCTTCAACTGTCGAGCAGTTCAAATCCGGCATTTTGGTGGTGGCAATTTCTTTAACCTGAGCCATCGAAATTTTGCCGGCAACTTTCTTGCCCGGTTCTTTCGATGCAGATTGAACACCGGCAGCTTTCTTAATCAAATAAGAAACCGGCGGCAGTTTGGTGATGAACGTAAAGCTCTTATCATCATAAGCTGTGATGATAACCGGAACCGGTACACCCGGCTCGATTTTTTGCGTTTGCGCATTAAAAGCCTTACAAAATTCCATAATATTCAAGCCTTTTTGGCCCAAAGCAGGACCGACCGGCGGAGAAGGGTTAGCTTTTCCGGCAGGTATTTGCAGCTTAATAAGACCTAAAATTTTCTTTTTAGATTTAGCCATTTTATACCTCTTTTCATAAAGGATGTGGTAAGACGATGGCTCGTCCCCCACAATATTATTACACTCGCCTCACCGATATTCCACCGATGAGCGCTCGTCTTGTATAACACATAAAATGAAAAAAGCAAGCATTTTTTTAGTTTAAATTTGATAAAAAAAGTGCTATGCTGACGCACCTTTGCAGAACGCTTACAGGAGAATCAAAATGGCACAAACTTATGAAATGTCCGACGGCTTTTCCGTTTTTGACGGCGATAACGGTTTAACCATTCGCAACGCCGCCGGTGAACAATTTGTGATTGCGCAAAATAAAATTACCCGCACCGAGCCGCAAACACAGGCGCTGTCAGCCGCCGAAACCAAAAAAATGTGCCACGATTTGTTGCGAGCGGAATTCTTTTTGCCGGACGCGCTCGATATTAAGTCCGCCACCGTCAAAACCAACACCGCCAACGATTTTCAATTTCAGCTCAGCGCCGAACGCGATAAAAACAGCGCCAAAATCAATCTGCGGCGCACGCCCGAAACAACAGAATTTAATCGTTCCATGACCATTGTGGCGCCAACCCATCAGGGCGTTAACACCAAAAGCCAAACCATTCGTTCGCTTTGCGGCAACACCGACAGAGAATACAGCGAAAGCACTTTGGACAGCGAAAAAACACACGGCGAAAGATTTGATGTGGCGCGCAGTACGGATTTGAGCCGTATCATTAAAAATAAAGGCCGCCGAATTGTGCTGACCGGTGATATCCGCTCGTATGAAGAGGAAGGTTTTGTGTTTCAGCACGACGTTAAAACCACGCTCGACATCACAACCGACAACATTGAAAAAAATATCAGCATCGATGATGAAAAATATCGTCAGCGCCTGAAAATCGAATATGATTTGAAACGCGGCAAAATTCAATGCCGGCTGAAAAAGACCGAGTATGAAGCCATTACCATTGTTGAATATAAGCCGACCATTTTAACCCACAAAACCGGCAAAAAAGTCAGAGTGACAACTTTTGTAGATCGCAACTTTGACGGCCAATTAACCCTCAACGACGACGGCTCTTTTCGCTATGTGCAGGAACAAACCGGCTCTAAAGGCGCTTTGGAAAAATTTGAAGAACGCAACGATATGCAAAAAATCAACCCGATAATTCGTGAAGAGGTTGAAAAAATAAAGGCCGTTGCCGCCAAAATCAACATTTTGAAAAACAGCCAGAACAATCCGGAACAAGTGAACTTTGCCCAAAATCCGAGCATTTTCGATGAGGAAATCAATTTCTCGTCGGTTAAAGATAAAGAGGCCGTCCGCTTGACCGATACCATGGCTCACGGCGGTGCCGATGTCCATCGCCGCTTATTGGCCGCGTTGCAACAAATTTCCGGCGGCCGCGATTTGGCGCTGAATAATCAAGATATTTACGGCCGATAATTTTATTATTTCTTTTTGCGGAACGAAAAATATTTATGCAAAATGAACGTTAAGATGGTCGCAAAGATAATGTAGATGCCTTGTGCCAGCCACGTCGGCAAATTGAACACCACCATCAACAGCGTTAATGCCGGTGCGTTAATCAGATATAAGAAAATATAAACCGACCACGCTTTGGCAAATTCCTTCTTCCATTCGCCGGTGCTGTGAAACACATAATAGCGCATGGTGGCAACCGAAACGTTGATGGTAATAATATATTGAATAAATAAAGCCACATTCGCCAGCACCTCGCGCGGATAGCCCCAACCGTTGGCATCATTCATTCGGTTGAAAGTCCAATCCAATAAGTTCAGCAACGAATAAGCCAGAACCGTATTAAAACCGCCGACCAGCAGATAACGCATTTTTTCCGGCACTCTGAACCAGATGTTTTCAGCCCACAAATACAGCTTTACAATCAGTTTAATCATCTTCTCCAACAACCTTAATATTGTTCGGCACATCTTTATTAAGCAACGTTTCCAGTTCCAACGTACGATACGGCGACAAAATATTGGTATCCCAAACATCTTCGGGTGTCAAGCTGTCAATTTCCGGCATTCCCGGATGAATCATCACTTCAATGGCTTCATAACCTTTGGGAATCCGTATGTTACGAAATTGTTCCGCAGAAATTTTGCAGGTAAATAAAGTTGTGTAAAAATAGACGTCCGAGCGGTAACCGTTCCACCAACACAAAAAGCGCAAAATGATATATTTTACCAATCCGCCGTCAAACAAATAGCTGGTTTGCCGATTTTGCTTAATTGTGTTCCACAAATTTTCGTTCATCACGCGCACGCGCGGCACGCCGTACTCTTTCTGGATTTTGCGCACCACCTTGAAAACTGCCGGAATCATCTGCACATGCCGATGTCCGTCAATGTGGCAAAAGGGCAATTCCGTCTGCAAATATTTGCGCACCTGCGCCCGCACCTCAATCATCACCTGCCGGGTGAATTTATGCGGATGCAAAAAAGAAAGTATCAGCAATTTTACAAAACCGTTTTTCAGCTTACCGTTGTCATCAACCAACAGCGGAATCATTTTCGGATCGGCGGCCGATTTTTCATTGGTCAAATTTAAGTGTAACCCCGTCGCCAAATGCGGCATTTTGCATGCCATCGCCACGGCCTCATCGGCATACTTCTGGTTTACCATCAGCGAAGCGCTGTTTAAAATGCCGTCGCGATAAGCCTTTTCAATGGCGGCGTTAACCCCGCGGCTG
Organism: Alphaproteobacteria bacterium; assembly: GCA_017960745.1. Taxonomy (GTDB): domain Bacteria; phylum Pseudomonadota; class Alphaproteobacteria; order RF32; family CAG-239; genus RUG410. Next base: position 4,255 of record JAGCYN010000035.1, read on the forward strand.
ATGCCGAAATCATCGGCGTTAAATATCTTTTTGAGCATGCTTTTTCTTCTCTTTTTTCTCAATATAATCTGCCACATAAAGAGGACGTTTTTTCACTTCCATCTGAATTTTACCGATATATTCGCCGATAATTCCGAGACAAATCAACTGTACCGCCCCTAAAAACACCACGCTGATCATAATGGTAGCATAGCCCGGCGTCGGATTATGCAAAAAGAAGTGTTCGGCAAACACATACAAACCGAACAGCAAGGCAAAAGTTGCCGCTGCCAAGCCGAGATACGTTGCAATACGCAACGGTGCCACCGAAAATTGAACAATACTGTTAATGGCAAGCTGTAACGATTTGAAAAAATTATATTTTGAAGTACCGCTGAAACGTTCCGGCGCCACAAAATCAATCACGGCCACATTACGGCTCGGCAACATCCAACTCAGCAAACCGCGGAACAATCGATCCTGTTCGTTAAAATTTTTCAAAAAGTCGATGTATTTACGGTCAAGCAAGCGAAAATCCGGCGCGCTTTCCATAATCGGCGTATCCGAGAGCTTGTTCAAAATGTAATAAAAAGTTTTGGCGCAAAGCTTATAGAACTTAGAAGTTTCTTTGTTGTCAACGCGTTTGGTTAAAACAATTTCTTTGCCCTGCTGCCATAATTCGATCATTTTCGGAATATAAAAAGGCGGATGCTGCAAATCGGAATCCATAAAAATCACGGCATCGCCTTTGGCATAATCGGTGCCGGCGGTCATAGCGATTTCATGACCGAAATTACGGCTGAAACGTACAATTTTCACGCGGTCATCTTTTGTTTGTAATTTCTGACAGTTGGCAAAAGTTTTATCCGAACTGCCGTCATCAACAAAAATATATTCAAACTCAACATCTTTTTGCTTCTGCAAAGTTTTTTGCAGCTGTTTATACAGCTCTTCCACGTTTTTTTCTTCATTGTAAGCGGAAATAACAATACTGACTAATTTAGCGGACATCTCTGTTTTCCTTTGGCAAGTAAAAACCGTAAAACAAATCTTTTTTCTTAGTTTTACCAAAATAATTATGATATTCAAGCGTTATTTTTTGCGGCTCGCTGAGCGGATAATTTTCGCCCATGCGGCGATATGCACCCAAATCTTCGTTGATTACCAGTGCCCCGCTGTTTTCAAAGTCTTGCTGATCAAGCCACGGATTATTTTTCGGACTGAGCCACAGCATCGGCTTAATATCGTCATCGGCATATAAATTTATCATATTGACGAACCATTCGCCGCCGCCGGCATATTTCAACGGTTGATTCGGTAATTGCTGTTGCCATTTTTGGGTGAGCATTTGCACAATCTGCGGGCAGTCGGAAGTAAAACGCGGACTTTTTGTCAACAAACATTGTGCCGCATAACCGACGGCAAAAAGCATACTCCAAACAAACATGAGCCGCACCAAAGTTTTTTCTTGTTTTTCGTTCCATTGAAGCGGCCAATAATAACACAGCGCAATGCCAAGCATATACAGGCACGGAAATCCCCACATACTTTTCAACGCGTTACCGCTTACCAAACTGATGATTGCAAATACGGCAATCGGCAAAGACGCCGTTATCGCAATAAAGAGAGTTTTGGTGTGTTCACGGCTTATCGCCGCCGTTTTATTGCGGCAAGAAAAACCGAAATAAGTCAGCCAAGCCGCCGCGCCGAACAAAATCTGCGCACCGATAAACTTTGCCGGATAAATCAAGTGCCGCCATACTGTTGTCAATTTTCCGCCGCTGCTGCGCGAAGCCACATAATTCAGCGGCTCAAAATTGTGTTCATACATCCAATAAAGATGCGGCGCCAGCAGTGCGGCAAAAACGATTACGGCGGCATACATTTTATAATTTTTCAACAACCGCCAAACTCCTTTATCGGCCACAACGAACACCGCCAATGATAATATTTGTAGCGCCCCGACGTATTTGTTCAATAAATTCAAAGCCGCGCAAAAACCGAACAACAGCCAATCTCGCAACCGATTTTCAGTGTAAGCACGCCAAAAATAGTAAGCACCGGCCGGCCATAGTGCCAAAGAAACCACGTTCACATTAAATTCGACGGAGGAAAATTGATAATAAATAACGCCAAATTGCAAAAGCGCCGCAATCAATGCCGTTTTTTCATTCACCAAAAGGCGGGCCAGCTTGTAAATATACACAATGCCTAACACCACGCAAAGCTGACTTAAAATATACATGGAAACCGAATACGTGCCGAACAGCATGTAAAACGGATATGCCAAAATCCCCGAAAGCGGCGGGTGTTTGGTGGTTCCGAGCCAGCTGTATTTGCCCCATACGATTGCTTCCATGGTATCCATCGGCAAGCTGTGCCGTAACAGCGGAATCAAGCTCCATACCGCAAGGTTTAACAACAAAAAAATCCCCAATATTCTGCTGTTTTTTCGTCTTTCCATCATATCTCTCCGCGTTTGATGATGTTGTTTATACCACATTCGGAAAAAAAGTATATAAAAATTTCCGTTTTTCCTCTTTTTGACAAATTATTTGTCTTTTTTGTCATTTTTTGCTTGATTATTTTAGGATTTTATTATACATTTGAGGTATATAGTGGAGCAAATTTAATTTTTTCGGAGAACAAAAATGGCTGATAACAACGATATTAAAGACTTTCTGGAAGAAGCAAAAGCCGGGAAAGTACCTGAAAATGCCATGGATGCACAATTAGAATTCTTAGTCGGCAGCGGTCTGGATTATGATGTTGAAACCTTACGGAGTCTTGCCGGTGTGGTTAAAGGGTTGCCGGATGACAACAAATATAAAGCTGATCTCGCCAAAAAAATTGAAGAGAAGCTGAAATCTCTGGAAAACGACGCCAATCAGCCGACGGGCGACAAGCCGAATTATGATGAGAAAACCTCTTATAATTTGAAAAAAGAATTTGAAAAGGCGCTGCAGGAAAAAGACGTTGAAACCGCCAAAGGTATTGCTACTTATGCTTTAGATTATGTTAAACGCTCCCAACTCACCGAAAAAAATGCGCCGACAATCAGCGACTACTACGACATTTTGAAAAAAGCCAATGTCGAAATTCCGGAAGAAAATCTGAAAAAACTTGAAGCGGCATTAAAAGCCTATGATGCCCAAAATAACTTGGCAGATATGAAATTATCGGCAGAAGAATATGAAGCGAACGCCGAAGAGTGGAAAAAGCTGATGTCCAAAAGCAAACTTTTGGGAGAAGCTGTACCGAAATTTTTACCGGAAGATGCCGATGAAAAACTTAAAAAAGAAACTTTTGAAGCGGTACAAAGTGCGGCCATTACGCAATTGGCTTTAAAGAAACCGGATGAAAATTCAGAAGCAGCCATCAAAGAAAAATTGGCTGAATTGCTGGCCGTACAGGCTCAAACCCGTGAGTTTGTGATTGCCGATATTTACAATCAGCACAAAGAAGAAATCAACAAGGCTTATCTTGACTTTATCGGTATGAACAACGAAGAATTCAATAAAAAATTTAATGAGGCCGATGCGGAACAAAAGAAAGAAATACTGCAGAAGATGCAGCAGTTCCGTAACCATTACATTGAACAGCATTACGATGTCAATACCGTGCTGAATGCCCGTTTGCACGAACGCAACGCCACCATGGCATCGCGTATTGCCCAGAAAACCAATGCCGTACAAACGCCGGAACACGTCAACCATCCGCTCAAGAATTTTGTAAAGGCCAATCCGAAGATTATGAAAGGTATCAAAGATGCAGCGATCAGTATGGGTGTTTTCGCAACCGCTGGCGTTGCCGGTATTACAGCGCTGTCCGTCTATAAATTCGGCGAAGCAACCCTCGATTCTTACCGCCGTTTCAAAGGCATTGATACGTCTCAACGCAAAGGTCTTTTGAACAAAATTAAGGGGGCGAAGGACGATGCGCTTGATTTGATTAAAAACTTTAAGGAATTCAAAGCTTACATTAAAAACAACCCGGATGAACGGTTGGCATTGAAAAAAGCCGGTGTTACCGCTGTCTTATCTGTCGGTTTGGCCGGTTTCGGCGCTGCCAACGGCGTGTTGAACAACGGTATTGTCGGCAATATGTTGACGGAAGGCGGTAAGGATTTGGCCGCTCAAGCTTCATTCGTTGCACTCAGACGTGCGGTTTTGCTTGGTGCCGGTGGTTTATTTGCCGGACAGACCGTGGTTTTGAAAAATCGCCAGATTGCGCCGAAAAAAGCCGAGATGTTGGCTATTTTAGCCAGATATACCGATGCCAATACGCCGCAAGGTAAAGGTTTGCTCGGTAAATTCTTCAAACCGAAATCGCCGGCAGAAGCCATTTACGGCAAATTGACCGGTATGTTTGCCAGCAAGGAAGATCCGAAGTTGGAAGCCAAGCTTGATGCGTTGGTTCCGAATTTGCGACCGCAAGATAAAGCTCGTTTGATGGAACTTTCTAAGGAAATTATTGACATGAGCCGCGCCAAAGGCATTGCCGTCGGCGGTGTGGGTCTTGGTGTGGCAGCGGCCGAACTTTCCGATCATGGTGGTTCTCATGATGCCGCTCAAGCAACGCCGGCACCGGAAACACCGACAGC
>JAGCYN010000006.1 GCA_017960745.1 Alphaproteobacteria bacterium
AAAAACAGCACAAAATGTTATCAAATATTTTATCATTAATCTTCAACCATCAGCCACTGCGCATAGCGATTTTTATAATTATCGTAAAAAGTTAAAACCACTTCTTTCATGATTTTGTTATCATATTGCGGCATAAAATCAGAATCCGGCGTGACCTTGAGAACCGAGTTCACACTGTCATATTCCAAAGTCAGGCTTAACAGCGGCGTATGCAGTTTTTCCGCCATCATGTTGTCATAGTCGGCGGCGGATATGCGAAAGTTGACGCTGCCGGCGGCGTTTTCCTGTTTTAATAAAACAGCAGCCGTCATTAAGCGGATATATTCCATCAAAGACAGCGGCGAAAATGTTTTCAGCGGTTGTTCCGGTTTTTCCATGGTTTTTCCTCAGTTACTCTTGTCGGCATTTTAGTGAACAAAAAAGCGGATGTCAAAAAAAAGTTTGCGGTTGCAAATATGAATTTTAATATAAAGCGATGTTCAAATATTTTTTTTATACATTGACTAACGAAATAATTTCGGCTTATGATATAAAAAAATATGAAAGGACACACCATGGAATACGAGAAAAAACAAGAAGGCGACACTTTAACCTATTTGTTGCACGGTCGCTTGGATATGAATACATCGCCGCAATTTTTGGCAGAAATGAAATTGAACGGCGTGAAGCATTTGATATTTGATTTGGCTGATGTGGATTATATCTTTTCCGCCGGTTTGCGCGTGTTTTTGCAGGCACAAAAAGATATGAATGAGCGTGGCGGTACCATGAAGATTATCCATACACAGTCGCAAGTCAAAGAGATTTTTAATATCGTCGGTTTCGGCAGTTTGATGGATATTTCTTAATGATGCACTTCGGTTTGGCGTTATCAGGGGCTCTATTGCTATCGGTGACGGGCGTTTTGCTTTGGGTTTATTCGAAACGCCGTACCGCGGTAGATTCTTTTACGATTGAAGCCGTTCCGGATAACAATGACGAAGTGTTGCGATATATCGAGCTGAAATTAAAGGAACGAGGTTTGCCGCAATCCAAATCAGAAAAGGCACTTTTGGCCTCGGGAGAGATTTTCGATAATATCGCTTCTTATGCCTATGCGGAAAAAGGTTTGTTAAAAATTGAAATTTTTGCAAAAAATAAACAAATTTTTATAACTTTTAAAGATAATGGTAAAGCATACAATCCGTTGGAACAAAAAGAACCGGATTTGAGCGCTTCGACCGAGGAGCGCCCGATTGGCGGTTTGGGGATTTTTTTGGTTAAAAAATTGACGGATAGTGTGCAGTATGAAAGAAAGCAAGGTTTTAATATTTTGACCATAGGTTTAAGAAAAGAATGATAGGCGCGAGCAAGTTAGAAAAATTTTTATATGCTTCGGTGTTTTTTGTATGTGGTTTCGGTGTAACAGCGGTTTTGCCGAGTGAGGTATCCGCCAAAGGAAAAAGTACGGTGACGGCCACGAAAAATCAGACAGCGGTAAATAAAACCGAAAAGCGGCAAGTTCAAATTAAAGTACCGGTTCGTAAGCCCGTTCGCAAGAGTGGCAGCGTTGCCGGTGTGCCGCAGGAGTGGCTGACGTTTTTAGATAATTTACAGCGCGAAATGAAGGCCAAAGGTATTTCACAAAAAACATTGGATCGCGCTTATAAAGGTAAAAATTATTATCATAAAGCGCCGGATGTGGTTAAACAGGATAAAAGACAGGCCGAATTTGTGATGACAACGGCTCGTTATGTGAATATGCTGGTAACCAAGGAGCGCGTGAAAACCGGTCGTCGCAAGCTTTACGAAGTGCGTAAAAAATATCAGAAATTGGCTGATAAATATAATGTGCCGCTTAATTACATCGTTTCTTTTTGGGGCGTTGAAACCAATTTCGGCGGCAACAAAGGAAAACATAACCTGATTGACAGCCTGACCAATTTGAGTTATCGCAACCGGCGGGCGCAGTTTTTTAAGAGCGAATTGTATAATGTTTTGAAGATTATGGATAAAAATAATCTCAGTGGTGAAAAAATGCTTGGTTCCTGGGCCGGCGCCATGGGACATTTTCAGTTTATGCCGTCAACCTATAACGGTTATGCGGTGGATTATGACGGCGACGGTGTGCCTGATATTTGGGACTCGCTGCCGGATGCACTGGCTTCGGCGGAGAATTATTTAACTAAGCTCGGCTGGAAGAAAGACGAGCCTTGGGGAATGCGGATTCAGTTGCCGAATGATTTTGATTTTCAATTAGCCGGTCGCAAAAAAAATAAAACCGTTAAAGAGTGGAAAAAACTCGGTATCAAAACCTATGAAGGCGATAAGTTGCCGTTTGACGATGATTTGAAAGGTTCGGTGATTATGCCGGACGGACATAAAGGACCGGTGTATATCGTGTTCAGCAACTTTAATCGGGTGATGATTTGGAATCGTTCGGATAACTATGCCATTGCGGTGGTAACGTTGGCTGATTATCTGGCCGATGAAGATAAAAAATGGAAGCCGCTGGAAGCCGGCAAACAATATGTGATGAACAGCGATGAAATTTTGAAAATTCAAAAATTTTCCAACCGGATGAACGGTAAAAAAATTAAAGAGGATGGTCGTCTGGGTTCGGAAACACGCGGCGTGGTGGCTTCGTTGCAACATCGCTTTCATCTTCCGGAAGACGGGTATCCTGATGATAAGCTGTTAAAGAAAATTGACGACTACGATGCCGCCAAGAAAAAAATTATACCGGCACCGGCTTCGGCACCGGCAAAAAAGCGGAAATAAAGCTTGAATAAGTTGAGAATAATGCTTGATGTCAGCTTCTAATCGCGCTAATTTCAAAACAAGTTTAACTTGGCGAGAAAATTAGTGTTTAATTCAATCAAAATTATATTGGCAGCGAGTTTGTGCATTGTGCTTTTAAACTCCTGTACCAGTACCGGAACACCGGAACTGTCCGGTTTGTCGCCGCAAGCGCAGGCTGAGATTATCAAAAATTACGGCGGTGTTTATAAAGTCGGCAATCCGTATAAAATTGCCGGCAGATGGTATTATCCGAAAGAAGACTACAACTATTCCGAAACCGGCATGGCTTCATGGTACGGTGAAGATTTTAACGGCAAAATGACTGCCAACGGCGAACATTACAACATGAATACGCTGACGGCGGCGCATCGGACTTTGCCGCTTCCGAGTATTGTGAAAGTGACCAATTTGCAAAACGGTCGTTCGATTGTGGTGCGCGTTAATGACCGCGGTCCGTATGTTAAAGACAGAATTATCGACTTATCGAAACACGGCGCTCAGCTTTTGGGCTATATGGGGCAAGGCACAACCAAAGTAAAGGTCGAGATTATGGTTCACGAAAGTAAAGCCTTGAAAGAAGCCATGCTGACCGGTAATATTTCGGAAGAAACGGCAAAAGCTTTGGCGGCTCAAAAACCGGCACCGTCGCTGTTTGAATCATCGGCAGAAAGAAGAAAAATTGCCAAAGAAACCGAGGCCAAAGATCAGGCGGCTATTTATGCCAGTGCCGGCGGTAAAGAGGTTAAAAGCGGAACCTATCAGCCGACGGGGCAAACCGTGGAACCGGCGGTTTACGGCAGTGCCGCATCGGCAGACGGCGATCAGAAAACAGCGGCACTTGGTGTGGTGGCGCAAGCCCAGCGACAATCTCGTGAAAGCGATATTTACGGCGCGGCGGCAAGTAATCCGGATAAGGCGGACACCAAGGCTGTCAAGACGGGACAATATCAATATTTATCCGGTTATTACTATATTCACGCCGGTTCATTTACCAATTATGAATTGGCTCATAAAATGATGGTGCGTCTGAAAGAGTACGGCAGCAGCCATATTGTGCCGGCTGATATTTCCGGAAAGCATTATTATCGTGTTTCTGTCGGACCTTACGACCAACTTGAAGAAGCTAAGGTGGCGCAGGCAAAATTAAAGTATTATGGTTTCAAAGAGACGAAAATTGAAAAGAAATAGGAGAACAAAATGAAACTGAATAAGTTGGGGCTATTGGTGTTTTTGGGTGGTGCGCTTTGCGGTTTTGAGGCACAGAGTTATGAAACCGCGGCAACCAACGCCATTTTGATGGACTATGATACGGGTGAATATTTGTTTGAAAAAAATATTCATGAAATGGTGCCGCCGGCCTCAATGAGCAAATTGATGACCGTGTATATTTTGATGCGCAAAATCAAAGACGGCAGCATTGAATTAAAAGATACGTTTTCCGTCAGCGAAAATGCATGGCGCAAAGGTGGCGCGGCTACCGGCGGTTCAACCATGTTTCTTTCCATCGGCGATAACGTCAGCGTTGAAAACATTATCAAAGGCATCGTCATTCAATCCGGCAATGATGCCTGCATCGTTACGGCCGAAAATATTTCCGGCTCGGAAGAAGATTTTGCCGTGTTGATGAATGAAACGGCCGCCGAAATGGGCTTAAAACACAGCAGTTTTGCCAACTCGACCGGTTTGCCGCACCCGGATCAAAAAATGTCGGTGGAGGATTTGGCGCTGTTGTCGCGAGAAATTATCCGTGAATTTCCGGATTTGTATCACTATTTCAGCGAGAAAGAGTTCACTTATAACAACATCAAACAGGGCAACCGCAATCCGTTGTTATACAGCATGAAAGGTGCCGACGGTTTGAAAACCGGACACACCGAAGAGGCCGGTTTCTGTTTGGCGGCTTCGGCGGTTAAGGGTGATCGCCGTTTGATTGAGGTGATGACCGGTATGAGCAGCAACAAAGAACGCTCGGAAGAAAGCGAAAGATTGATGAGTTGGGGTTTCCGTGAGTTTGATAACTATAAGTTGCTGAATCGCGGACAGGTTGCGGCAAAAGCCGGTGTGTGGTACGGAACCGAGAAAAGCGTTGATTTGACCGTGGCCGAAGATGTGGTGAAAACCATTCATGCCAGTCAGGCAGAAAGTGTGAAGCTGACGGCCGAATTTGATGAACCGATTAAGGCGCCGATTAAGGCCGGACAGGAAATCGGTACGTTGAAAATCGAAATTGATGATCAAGAACCGGTCAATGTGCCGCTGGTTGCTGCCAAAGATGTGGCTAAAGTCGGCTTGCTCGGTCGTTTTTGGGCAAACGTGAAATACTTTGTGTTCGGGTATAAATAATGCGCGGAAAATTTATCACACTTGAAGGCGGTGAGGGATGCGGTAAGTCAACGCAGTCCAAGTTGCTGATTGAGTATTTGCAACAGCGCGGGGTGGAGGTTGTGGCCACCAAAGAGCCGGGTAGCACCGAAGAAGGTAAAATTTTGCGCAATCTTTTGGTGACGGGTGACAAAGATAAGTTTGATGCCATTACCGAGTGTTTGTTATATTATGCCGATCGCCGCTGTAATTTAACAAAAGTGGTGTGGCCGGCTTTGGAACAGGGAAAATGGGTTATCAGCGATCGCTATGCCGATTCCACCGAAGCTTATCAGTTTTACGGGTATAACAAGCGGGTTTCGGCGGAAGTGCTGAAACAGCTTTACCAAATCGTTGCCGGTGATTTTAAGCCGGATTTGACGATTATTTTGGATATGGAGCCGGAAATCGGGATGCAACGCTCGTTTGCCAAGGCTGAAACCATGGCGGTTAAAGAGTTGCGTTTTGAAAGCCGGCAATTGGAATTTCACCGTAATCTGCGGCAGGGCTTTTTGGAAATTGCCAAGCGCGAGCCGCAACGTTGTGCGGTGGTAAATGCCGACCAAAGTATTGAAAATTTGCATCGGGATATTGTTAAGATTGTAACGGAAAAACTGGGAATATAATGGCAGAAGAAGCTAAAATCAGTCCGTGCCGCAACAGCTTTTTGGCAGGTCAAAGTGCTGCCGAAGAAACGTTTTTGCGCGTTTGGAAAAGCGGCACTATGCATCATGCCTTTATTATTCACGGTCCGCAGGGGATCGGTAAAGCCACGTTGGCTTATCGGATTGCCCGTTTTTTGTTGCAGACCGGTGAGGAGAAGCAGCGCGACAGTTTGATCGTACCCGAAAGTTCGGCCGTGTTTCAGCAGGTGGCCGGCGGTTCACATCCGG
>JAGCYN010000036.1 GCA_017960745.1 Alphaproteobacteria bacterium
CGGAAATCCCCATTGTTTGAGTTTGGCAAAAAATTCTTCCTGCGTTTGCCATTGGCGCTCGGAAACCTCGCCCCAGGTATAAGCCCAAATGCTTAAATTGCGCGCGGCGGTAATCCGCGAATCGAGCTGGCGAAGCGAACCGGCAGCAGCGTTGCGCGGATTGGCAAAAATTTTCTTTTTTTCCTGTTCCTGTCGCTCATTCAGCGCAAAAAAATCGGCCTTTGACATATAAACTTCGCCGCGCACTTCCACAACTTGCGGTGCATCGGCCGGCAATGTTTGCGGCAACTGTTTAATGGTGCGCAAGTTAGCGGTTATATCTTCGCCAATCACACCATCGCCGCGGGTGGCGCCGGAAACCAAAACCCTGTTTTCATAACGCGCGGAAAATGATAAGCCGTCAATCTTCGGTTCGGCCATAAACGCAATATTTTCGGCAGTATTCAAAAAACGCTTAACGCTCAGCACAAAATCTTCAACCTCAGCAAGCGAAAACACATCGCCCAATGAGAGCATCGGATAACGATGTTCAATTTTATTAAACTTGCTTTGCACGCGGGCGCCGACACGTTTCGACGGGCTGTCCGCTCTGATTAAATGCGGAAACAGTGCCTCGATTGCGGTGTTGCGATGTTTTAAGGCATCGTATTCGGCATCGGTCAGATACGGTTCATCGTTTTGGTAATAAGCATTATCCGACTTGGCAATTTCAGCTGCCAAAAAAGCCAGTTCTTGCGCTGCCTCTTGTTCCGTCAGTAAATGAACTTCTTTCATTTTATCTCCTGTTTGCAAGATATAAGAATGCCGCGCAAAAGTCAAAATGAAAGAAGGTTTTAAACACAGAAGCACCCCGTTATCAACCTTAAAGGTTTGACGACGGGGTGCTTCTACGGAGTTAGAAAGGTAAGAAAAACTTCTCTTCCTCCATCTGGCGAATGTGCCACTCGGCCTCATCCTGCGTCATTGGCTTGTTTGCTTCTGACTCGAATGACTTTAAGGCCTGGAAAATTTGAGCAAAGAACTTCTTGATTGCTTCCATTTTCTTATGTATTTTAGCCCGGGCACGAAAAATCTTCCGTTTTTCAAGTCTGACATCAATGAAATATGGCTCCTGTTACATCACTTCAACAACTTCGATCAACCTATTGCTTCTGCAACTCGGCTACCCCGCATCATCATTATGACACTACGTCTGCTCAGACTTCTTGGGTATACAATCTCGGTTCTCTCGGTAAATATAAAAGGTATTTCAAATCAGCTCGACAAGCGATATCCGTCAGATGACTTCAATCAAGAAAACTTGAACGATCCGGGATTAAACATTTACAGTTTAGTTCGCCTTCAAATCTCACAAACAACAAACCCGAAAGTCCGCAATTCGTAAAAAAAGAAAACGATATATATCGAGAATAATATTTATATTCTTAACGTTAATTCTTAACTAAACCGTCTTCATTATAGCGCATTTCGGGCTATTTGTCAATTTTTTTCGGCGTTTCAAATCTGCTTGTCATCGGCAGATTATTTTGATATAATAACGGTCAGACACACAAGGATGAGTGCTATGTACGAAGATAACGATACCGAAATTCCGGTAGTGGAAACCCCGATTAAGAGTGCACCGGTTTATGATGTAACCGCGAAAGAAATGGTCAGCGGCTCGTCACAACAAATGTTTGATCACTTTATCAATCGTAATTTTTCAGAAGAGCAAAAACAGGAACTCGCACAACAGCTTGCCGCCGCTAATGTCGAAAATAACGGCAATTTCACCGTTTCGTGGCGCGGCAGCGATGACCAAAAAGATGATTATGTTGAGGCCACTTTCCGTGACGGCAAATTGCAAAAATTTGAAATGCATAATCAAGATAAATTTGAAGAATTGCAAGCCGAACAACACATTAAATATAAAGAAAAAAAGCACACCGTCAGCGTGAAAAGCACGGAAGTTATTGAAGACGAAAGCGGCAAAACCAAATATAAAACCACCATTAAAGCGGCTGATGACAATGCTTTTAAAGCGCAAACCCAAAATTCTCACAGTCAATCAGAAACCGTGTTGAATGTTAAAGAGCAAAATCATCATTCAACCTTAAATCGCAGTGCTTTCCACGCCGAAGGCGAAAGCAACGGCACATTATCTACAAGAAACAGCGGGTTGGTACAGGAAATACAGCTTGGAAAGACCAATGAACTGAATCGTTTGAGAGAAGCTAACGAAAGAGTTGTTGACGGCGACGGTAATGTTTTAAAAACCAAAACCTCAATCACCCAGCTCAATTTAGGCAAAGAAAATCAATGGCAAAATAATCGCCACATTGAGCGCAATGCTTATGATGACGACGGCGATGTTGTTCAAACCAAAGTGGCCGACCGAACCACCACCCTTAATGAAAAAGGATTAACCGAAAAACGGCAGACACTGACCACAAATTTTGATGAAGAGGGACGCGTTGACCAAACCAAAGTGACCAACACGGATATGTCCGTCGGTGAACACGGACTGGCGCATCAACGGCATATTGTTACCAATAATATGGACGACGACGGCGTTATAACCGACACCAAAGTTACCGATAACAAATTATCAATCAATAAAAAAGGCGTCACGGAAAACTTTACCGCCGAAACCACACAATTTGATGAAGACGGTTCTCAACACATCAAATCTCATACCACCGGTGTCAGCTTTGACGGTACCACGGCAACCGTCAGCCACGGACGCGGGCGCCGAGAAATTGATGCGGAAGGAACCGAAACTTATGCGCATGATACGACCGTTGCTTTATCCGGCGGGCGGGTATACGGCGCTCATGTTGATATTAATCATAAAACCGAGGACGGCGAAACCCATCTTTCAACCGGTGCTAAATTCGGTGTCGGGGCTATCGGTGCCGATTTAGCTTATGAACGTCAAAATGAAGACGGTCATGTTAAAGTACAAATGGTTGCCGATGCCGATGCGGCAAAGAAATGTGCCAATGCAACCGTTCAGTCTTTGCGCGAACAGCAAACCGAAGAAGGTCTGCGTACACGCTCCCTGAATGCCGGTTTAAACCTTGACACGGACAACGTTTCTTTAACATATAATCAGAGTGCTGTTGATGAAAACGGCAGTCGCAACCGGAATTTCAACACCGGTGCTTCGCTGGCCGACGGCAAACTGACCGCCAAATTGGGTGTCTCACGACAGCTCAACGATGCCGAAGGCAATGCGCTTGTCAACAAAGACACGCAGTTCAGTTTTGAAGGAAATAAAAAAGGCTTGGATGTTTCAGCCCAAAGTCGGGACGGGCAACACGTTGTTTCTAATGAAGCACACGCCCACATCAACGGGTTACCTGAAGCTAATGTCACGCATACGGTCACGGATAACGGTACGGTAACCGCTCAAAATACCGTCGGTACGGATCAGGTTTACGGGGCACTCGGTGAGATGGCGCAAAAAACCGTCAATTCCGTTGCCGACACGTCTGAAAATTTACGAACCACCGTAGCGACCGTTGAAAAAAGCGTTACCGAAACACCGGAAAAAGTCAAAAACATTCCGACGGCACTGTTGCGCAGCATGAAAATCAAAGAAATCTGATTTACTTATTTACAAAAAGTTTCAGAATAAACGATCTTTTTTGAGTAACGGTTTGTATTTTAAAAACGGTAATATTTTGGCAACTCAACGGAAAATACTCTTTTCGTTCATTTCAAGCGCATACGCCACATACTCCGGATAGTGCGATAAATGGCGCTCTTCGGTTTTGGCGCGTAAGTAGTAGATGATATTATTTAAAAACAACAACAAACTGAGTTTGACAGCCGTTGATACCGATGCGGCCATAAACGGCACGGCAATCAGCCACCAGCTGATGTTTTTAAACACATATGCCGGATGTTTGGTCCATTTATACGGGCCGGTATTAAATAAACCGCGATAAGTCAGATTGGAAAATCTGAAGCCGGCAGCCACACTCGCAAACGCATATATTATTTCAGCGCCGATAATCAAAATAAACCAAATCCACCAAATGACACTGTTCGGCTGAAAAGCATTCATCCAACCGACTTCATTGTAACGGAAGAAATACGGATAAAATAAAAATCCCCAAAACGGATAATAACACATGATTGCCACCAACCAGCCGAGTAATGTCGGCTCAGCGGTTCTGATTTGAGAATTCAAAATTTTAAAACTGACCAAATAGCCGACGGAAGCATATGCCAAATCAATAAAGAAACAGCAGGCATTGGCCGCATAAAACCACTCGACCGGCGTATCTTTAATCTTTTGCCACGACAGATTAAAAAAATAATATATTTCTTCCATCATATACGGTTGCATCAGGCTGAGATAAAAGGCTTTAATAATCCAGCTGCGGATATAGTTTCCGAGCTCAAATCGAGTAACGTTCTTTTGACGACGGATAATGGCAACACCCAGCTTATAATAAATATCATCCGGCGTTGTATCTATTCGATCCATCAGGCAAAAATACGGTAAGCTGGCAATCAATAAAAAGGGAATAAAATAATTTAAAAAGGGAAAATACTCATTTTGAAAATTTTTTCCTTTGAACACGGGAAACGCCCAATAACAAAGGCCTATGGCCGATAGGGTAACAATAAAAGTTACCTCTTTATAAAAAACACGCTTCCAATTAATTCGGCGTCTGATCTTCCAGCGCGTGTAAAAACATGTTTGCGGATAAAAAATGCACTCCAAGCCGATAATACTTAAAGTAATTGTCAGTGTAAAAATGATAAAAAGAAGCGGGCCCCGAAGCAGACCGGTAAAATGGCAAATTTCCAAAACAACGACGGCTATCAAAAGTGCAGCCAAGTTAATCCCAAAAGAAGTTTCGGATGTTGATGAGCCTGCGGCTAAAGGATAATAATCACTTTTCTTCACCATTAATCTCCTTGCTATGGGCAACCGTATAAGACTATACGTTAAACAGAAAGTTCATCAAATCGCCGTCCTGTACTTCGTAATCCTTGCCTTCGGAGCGCATTTTGCCGGCATCTTTACAACCCTGTTCGCCGCCAAACTTAACGTAGTCATCGTAAGAAATTGTTTCCGCCCGAATAAAGCCGCGCTCAAAATCCGAGTGAATAATACCGGCACATTGCGGTGCTTTCATTCCTTTAACGAATGTCCACGCACGCACTTCTTTCGGACCGGCGGTAAAATATGTCTGCAAGCCTAAAAGGTTGTATCCGGCATGGATAATTTTTGATAAACCGGTTTCTTCCAAACCCAATGCCGCCAAAAAATCCTTTTTTTCTTCTTCGGATTCCAGTTGCGCCACTTCGGATTCGATTTCTGCGGAAATAACCACGCTTTGTGCACCTTCTGCAGCCGCCATTGCGGCCACTTTTTGCGAAAATTCATTGCCGGTTGCCGCCGAATCTTCGTCAACATTACAAACATATAATACCGGTTTTGAGGTCAGCAGTTGCAGCATTTTATAACATTTATAGGCTTCGCGATCGCTTTTATCCGGCGCTGCCGTACTGGCCGGTTTGCCTTCTTGCAAGGCCTTGAGAATCGGTTCAATCACCGCCACGCTGATTTTGGCTTCCTTATCGCCGGCGGCGGCTTTTTTACGCAACTGTTCAATGCGCTTTTGCAACGATTCCAAATCGGCAATCATCAACTCAGTTTTGACAATCTCGGCATCACGCACCGGATCAACACTGCCCTCGACATGGGTAATGTTTTCGTTTTCAAAACAGCGCAAAACGTGAATAATGGCATCTGTTTCACGAATATTGGCCAAAAATTGGTTGCCCAGGCCCTCGCCTTTGGAGGCGCCCTTTACCAAGCCGGCAATATCCACAAATTCAAGCTGCGTCGGCACAATATTTTTCGGCTTCACCATTTCAACCAATTTATCCAAACGCTTATCCGGTACCGCAACCCGACCGGTATTCGGCTCAATGGTGCAAAACGGGAAATTTGCCGCTTGTGCAGCAATTGTCTGTGTTAACGCATTAAACAAAGTTGATTTGCCGACATTCGGTAAGCCGACAATTCCGCAATTAAAGCCCATATCAAACTCCTGCCATTCTTTAATAAATCGGTTTTCTTATAGCCAATTATGCTTTGCTTTGCAAGTTATATTTTTCAAATATAAAAAAACCCCGCCGAACGGCGAGGTTTTTATTTTTTTGTTTCAAACTAGAAACCTTCAGTATCTAAGCGTTTGCGCATTTGTTTACGAGCACGGCGAACAGCTTCGGCCTTGCGGCGAGCTTTCTTTTCGCAGTTCTTTTCATGACAACGGCGCAATTTCATTTCACGGAAAACGCCTTCTCTTTGCATTTTCTTTTTCAAGATTTTCAAAGACTGGTTTACATCGTTTCCGATAACCGTTACTTGGACCACTTAAATCACCCCTTTCAGGTTTAATTGTTATAAATTTTGCTTTGTGTAACACATAAAAATGTGTTTGGCAAGCAATTTTTTCTAAAACTTTTATGCGATGATGTTCGGACTGATACTGGCTTCAACCTTGGTTATTTTCTTGGCCAGACCGTTTTTACGAGCATTCAGCTGACGAGCCTGAAAAAAATCAACCGTTTTATTTTGTTTGAGCAACTTGGTCAAATCTGTTTTAACATGGCGTTGCTCCAGCTTTAACTCGCAAAGCAAAAGCTGTAATTTAGCGGTTTTATTATCTGTAGTCATGCTTTTTCAGTCCCTCCTATAAAAAATGTCAAAAAAAAACATTTTTTTGTGGAAATTTTATATTAAAGTTGTAAAGAATATACATCATTTTTGGATTGATTGCAACTTAAAAAAGGAATGTTTTGATGGAGAATATTAAAAAAATCGGAATTTTAACCAGCGGCGGTGATTGTGCCGGCTTAAATGCCGTGGTGTTGGCAGTGGTTAATGCCGCCAGCCGGTTCGGATGGGAAGTTTACGGCATTCATGACGGTACGGACGGTTTAACGAATCGGCCGTTGTCTTATGAAATTCTGACCGAGCAAAACTTTTCAAATACCCCGTGGCCGAGAATGTCCGGTTCTTATTTAGGTTCTCTGAACACCGGCGTTAAAGAATCGCAGGAAGTTTTGGCTCAACGTTTCGGTGAGGGCGTCCGTGAGCTTGGTTTGGATGCGGTTTTGGTTGTCGGCGGCGACGGTTCGATGAATATTGTCAGCAATTATTGCAAATTGGCAAACGTTAAGATGATTGGTATTCCGAAAACTATTGATAATGATACGCCGCTGACTGATTACTCCGTCGGTTTCAATACGGCTTGTCAGGTTTGCACCAAAGCTTTGGATGATTTGATGACCACGGCACGCTCGCACCATCGCGCTCTTATTCTTGAAGTGATGGGACGTGATGCCGGCCATTTGGCTATGCATTCGGCTTTAGCCGGCTTTGCCGATATTTGTTTAGTTCCGGAAATTCCGTATTCTTTAGAGGGCATTATCAATAAGCTGGAAGAAATTAAAAAAAGCGGTCGCACCAGTGCCCTGATTGTGGTTTCGGAAGGTGTTAAAACCGAAAAAGGCGAAGCTGTGACTTCTGCCGTCAATGCCGTCGGCGAAAAAATCAACGGCGGTATCGGTGAATATTTAAGCAGTCTGATTAACGCCCATTATAAAGGTTTTCAAACGCGCGTAACCAAACTCGGGCATGTTCAACGTGCCGGCACACCAACGGCATTTGATCGCGGATTAGCGGTTATTTTAGGTGCTGAAGCCGTACGTTTACTGGCCGAAGGTCATACTGACAGAATGGTTGCATTTACCGCCGGAAAAGTAACGTCTTTTACTTTGGAAGAAATTGTTGCCAGCGGCACAACCGGTTTGGACGCCAACAGCCCGCAGGTTCAGGCAGCACGTGCTATCGGCATGTATGTCGGCGACTAATCTGGACAGAAAACAGCAATATTCTCTTAAGCGCCCACACGGGCGCTTTTTTATTTGACAAAAATTAAAACTCATGCTATTTTTCAAGAAGTTTTTATCATAATTTATATAACGCTTATGAAGAATTTTACTTTTTTCGGAAATGGCCGCAACAAACTGCCGAATTCTGATGAATTTTCTATCGGTAGCGGTCTTGTGAAATCGTTGTTTAACAGTCTGCTGATTTGTACGGACATTGCTCTTTTGTTTTGGGCAGTGGATTTCTTCGGACAATTTCGCGGTTTCATGCTGGTTTTGGCTTTGAATGTTATCGTGATCAACGGCTGGCATGAATGGGAAGATTCGCTTGTTTCTCACCTTCGCGGGGTTTTCCTGTTGCTCTTGGTCTGCAGTGTTTCAGCGGTTGTCTTATGGAGCATCGGTTATGCTTTCAACTATGCGCTCTCAATTCCCGAGAACTGCTTTGAGTTGACCTTAATCGAGGGCATAATTCTCTACGCTTTAGGGACGTGTCTGTTTTTATCAATGCCGACACGCTGCTGTTCGTAATCGGAAAATTAAAATTAACCAAAAAAGAAAAGCGCCAGATCCAATCTGACGCTTTTTAACTTTTAAAAGAACAATTAAGCTTTAGCGCTTTTAGCTACAATTGACTTTTTGATTTTCTTAGCTTCTTCCGTCAACTTCGTGTTGGAAGTAGAAGTCAGATAGCTGTCCAAACCGCCATTGTGTTCAATTGAACGCAAGGTTTTGGAGCATACTTTTAATTTAAACACTTTATTCAACGCTTCGCTGAACAAAGATACAACTTGCAAGTTCGGCATAAAGCGACGGCGGGTTTTGTTGTTTGCGTGGCTTACATTATTTCCGCTCATAACGCCGGTGCCGGATATATCACATTTCTTCGACATTTTTATATTTCCTTAAGTAAATTTTAACAATATTGTTGCTTGTTAATACATTCATTTGGTTGACAAGTCAAGCAAAATTGTGTAGAAAAATGAAAAATTATGCAAATTTTCCGCCAAAATATGTACCCGTAGCTCAATTGGATAGAGTGTTGGCCTCCGACGCCAAAGGTTGCGAGTTCGAACCTCGCCGGGTACGCCATAAAAACATCGCGGTTTGTGAAAGCCGTTTCTGAGATTGGGCCTTTTGCCTTGATTGGAGATTATGTCATGAGATCTTTATTGTTGGTATTTTCTTTTGTTTTATCCCTGTTTACGGCACAAGTATCGGCAGCTGCCGATGCCGCCAAAATTGATATGGCAAAATTAAAGAAAGTATTGGCCTCCGATGATGTTTCGGCTCTTGATGCCTTTATCAGTGCCGGTTTAGATGTGAACATTCGCGATGAATATGGCGATACTTTGCTGTTATATGCTTTAAATAATAATCAGAATTTAGTGATGGCACGACAATTGGTGATTGCCGGCGCCGATCTGAATGCCCCGTCCAAAACAACCGGCGAAACACCGTTAATTGTTGCCACCTCGATGGCTTCGAATTTACAACAACAGGTAAATGCTCTTTATAAAAATAAAGAGGCTTTAGTGACCGATACAACCTTGCAAAGCGCCGTGTTGGCACAAATGAACAGAGCATTGGAAATTGCTAAAATGCTGATTGAAGCCGGTGCTGATGTCAATCAGGAAACACCTTACGGCACACCGCTGATGGATGCCGCCAAAAATGAGTGGAACAATTCGATCATTGACCTGCTCTTGGAAAACGGCGCTAAAGTCAATCAGACCGATCGTTTGGGACGTACCGCCTTATTTTACGCTTCCGCATTTGATTGCAATAAAATCATCTCTCGTCTGCTATCTGCCGGCGGCGATATTCAGATGAAAGACATTGACGGCAAGTCTTATATGGAAGCCAAACCTAAAGATTTTGTGGTTGAATAAGGCTTTCTGTTGTAAACTCACAAAAAGATAATGCAAACTTTATTATTATGTTATATATATAGTTCAGCGGTCAGTAAGGGGGAACTTACCGGGGCCTTATTTTAATTTTTAAAAAGGATTTATCGATGTTTAATCAAAAAATATATAAAGTTGCTTTTGCGACTTTAGCCGTTTTATTTTCTGCCGCAAAGAGCGCTTGCGCTTCTGAGCTGGATTTGATTATCCCTTCTCTGTCAGAAGCTACTTATAACTTTTTCGGCTTATCGCTTAACGGCAACACATTATTGATGTGGGGCATGATTATCTGCCTGCTCGGTATGGATTTCGGATTAAGAGAATTTTTTAAGATTAAAAAATTGCCGACTCACGAATCTATGCTTAAGGTTTCCGAAACAATTTATGCCACTTGTACAACTTATATGAAACAGCAAGCCAAACTGCTTTTTGTTTTAGAGCTGTTTATTGCTGCTTGTATCGTTTACTATTTCTCTATTTTAAATGACACACCGTTTGCTAAAGTTTTATACATTCTGATGTGGTCGGTTCTCGGTATTTTAGGCTCCTTCAGCGTGGCATGGTTCGGTATGCGTATCAACACTTACGCTAACTCCAGAACCGCTTTTGCTTCGCTCAAAGGCAGAGCTTATCCGGTTTTGGATTTGCCGCTGCGTTCCGGTATGTCCATCGGCGTTTTGCTTATTTGCGTCGAACTGATTATGATGATGTTTATTTTGGTCTTTGCACCGCGTGATACGGCAGGTGCCTGCTTTATCGGCTTTGCCATCGGCGAATCGCTGGGCGCTTCGGCGTTGCGTATCTGTGGCGGTATCTTTACCAAAATTGCCGATATCGGTGCCGATTTAATGAAAATTATTTTCAAAATTGATGAAGATGATGCGCGCAATCCGGGTGTTATTGCCGATTGTACCGGCGACAATGCCGGCGATTCCTGCGGTCCGACCGCAGACGGTTTTGAAACCTACGGCGTAACCGGTGTTGCCCTGATCAGCTTTATTGTTTTGGCTGCCGGTATGAAACTGACCGAAGACGGTGCTGTTTCGGAATATATGTGGGCGCCGGAATTGCAAGCTAAACTGATTACTTGGATTTTCGTGATGCGCATTTTGATGATTGCGACCTCGATTTTGTCTTATGCCATCAATAAGTCGGTTGCCAAACGACTTTACGGCCGTGTCAAATCGTTTGATTTTGAAAAGCCGTTGACGAGCTTAATTTGGATTACCTCGATTATCTCGATTGCCATGACATTTTTCGTGTCATACTTCATGCTTCCGTCTCAAGAATTCGGTTCCAACGTTTGGTGGGAAATGTCTGTGATTATCAGCTGCGGCACTTTGGCAGCGGCCATTATTCCGGAATTTACCAAGATTTTCACTTCGGCCAAATCAAAGCATGTTGAAGAAGTGGTCAATGCCAGCCGCGAGGCCGGTGCTTCTCTGAATATTTTATCGGGTATTGTTTCCGGTAACTTCTCGGGCTTCTGGCAAGGTATCGTGATGGCCGGTCTGATGGGCGTGGCTTATATGGTTTCGCAAGGCGATGTCAGCCAGATTATGATATATCCGACTGTATTCGCTTTCGGTTTGGTGGCTTTCGGTATGCTCGGTATGGGACCGGTGACCATCGCCGTTGACAGCTACGGTCCGGTGACCGATAATGCACAATCCGTCTTCGAACTTTCGCAAATTGAAAATATTAAAGGTATTAAAAAAGAAATTTCGAAAGATTATGACTTTGAGCCGGATTTTGAGTTGGGTAAACACCTCTTGGAAGCTAACGATTCTGCCGGCAATACCTTTAAAGCAACCTCTAAACCGGTCTTAATCGGTACGGCGGTTATCGGGGCGGCAACCATGATCTTCTCAATCATTTTGTTGATGAAACTGCAACTGAATTTGATTGATGCACGCGTTTTAATCGGCTTATTGCTGGGCGGCGCTGTCATTTTCTGGTTCTCCGGTGCGTCCATTCAAGCCGTATCTACCGGTGCTTATCGTGCCGTTAACTATATCAAAGAGCATATTAAGCTTGATACGAAAAAAGCGGCTTCCGTTGAAGACACCAAGACGGTTGTCAGAATTTGCACGCAATATGCGCAAAAGGGAATGTTTAATATCTTTATCGTTATCTTCTCGTTTGCCATTTCCTTTGCCTTTTTCGGTCCGGAATTGTTTGCAAGTTACTTAATTTCCATTGCTATTTTCGGTTTATATCAGGCGCTGTATATGGCGAACGCCGGCGGCGCATGGGATAATGCCAAAAAGGTTGTCGAAGTTGATTTGAATGAAAAAGGTTCGGAATTACATGCCGCATCCGTGGTCGGCGATACCGTCGGCGATCCGTACAAAGATACGGCTTCCGTCGCTTTGAACCCGATTATTAAATTTACGACTTTGTTCGGCTTATTGGCTGTTGAAATGGGGGCTAAAGTATCGTTGCTTAACCCTTGTTTGGCAAAGGGAATAGCTGTATTTTTCTTAGTTGTCGGCTTGGTATTCGTATGGCGTTCATTCTACGCGATGCGTATTGAAGCGAAAAAAGTTGATTAGTCTATTGACTTGTCATTATGAATTTGTTAGAACAGCGGCGGTTTAAAACTGCCGCTGTTTTTTAGGAGAATACGATGTTGGAATATTTTTCATCTTTTGACTTAACCCAATTTTTCGGGGCATTTGTGGTTTTGTTTGCTATTATTGATATTATCGGTACTTTACCGATTGTTATCAATCTGCAACATGACGGCTGCCTTGTGAATGCGGGCAAAGCATCGTGGATTTCTTGCCTGCTGTTTATCAGCTTTATGTATATGGGAAACGCTTTTTTGGAATTGTTCGGCTTGGATATTTTTTCTTTCGCTATTGCCGGTTCCATCATTATTTTTATTGTGGCCATGGAAATGATTTTGGATATTCATATTTTTCATCAAAGTGAAGAAGCCGGCAAAGACGCTACTTTTACGCCGGTTGTGTTTCCGCTGATTGCCGGCGCCGGTTCGTTTACAACACTGCTTTCCATTCGTTCGCAATACAACGATTTCAACATCGTTCTGGCAATTTTGGTGAACGTGGTGATTATCTATTTTACGCTTAAAATGTCGACCAAATTGGAAAAATTTTTATCACCGGGTGTGATTTGCATTTTCCAAAAAGCTTTCGGCATTATTTTACTTTCCATCTCGGTGAAATTGTTTACCGCCAATTTAAATATTCTGATGGGTTCGTAAATCGGATTTATTCCTGTCGAATTGCTTCATAAGTATCTTTCCAACCCGTATTATGGGAAGCGCCGTTAATTTTGCGAATCGTCTGCGGATCGACAATAAAGTTTTCGCTGATGGAAGGAATAACAATGTTATCTTGAGTGCCGATATAGTGTATCTGGTTAAATTTGGTATATTGACGGCGATAATGCCGCAAATCATCCGATAAATCCAGCGGCGTTAAGCGATGATATTCCACCCATGTTTGGACATCAAGATTTCCGGCAACGGTAACCAATTTTCGAATGTTTAAATCGTCATATTTAACCGCCATCAAACCGGCCACCTGTGCACCGCCGGAAAAACCGACCAACGTCAGCGGGGCATCGCCGACAATTTGTTTAACCGCCTCATATTCCGAACGAATCACTTCGTCGGCAAAGCGCGCATTTGACCAATATTGCGGCGAACAAGCCTTATCTTTGACATATTGACACGGACGCGCCAAATAGACCACATTTTCATGTTTATCCCCGAAAGCAATTTCTCTGAGCAAGCGACCGCGCGGTGTCGGATCGGAACTGACGGTGCCTGACGCCCGAAAAGCATAGCCGTCCCCCTCAATATAAATTTTATAAGGTTGTTGCGGATTACCGATTTTTTGCCAACTTGCCAGCTTAAAATAAGATGTTTGCAGTTCTTGATATTGGAACGCGGGCGGATTTTCCATCGCGGTTGTGCAACCGCTTAAGAAAAACATCGCTATCCCTACCCGTCGCCACATATCAGAACATCATCATATTATACTTTAAATTTGATGGGACGTCATGCGAACCGTTATGGGCATCGCCCATATATGACAGAGTGTAACTGTAAACCAAGAATCCGTACGGATTTAAAATTTTATCTTCCGGTCGCTGGAAGTGTAACCCGCTATCATAGCCGACACGCACCGTAGCGCGCCAAATATCAATTTTCGGACGCGGATTTTCATTCGTAATATCATAGGTTTTGAATTCAATCATCCACATGGATCTTGAAATGTGTTTCACCCAAATAATCTCGACATAGCGCTGCAGTCCGATGGACTTAAATTGGGTATAAACCGTTTCCGCATCGTTTTTTTGAAATTCCTCATAAACACCTCTGGAAGAATACCAGTACAGAATGGAATTCGGACGCCAGCGATCACGCAGTTCGGCATAATCCGGCGTTACGGTATAGCGCAACATGATATAATCACGGATATATTGTTCGGCGATGGCCTCGCTGGCAAAATAGTTGATTTCATCGTGTTGCATCAGTTCCAGCTGATTCGTACTATGGTTAATGCGGAACAGCTGCGGCGTTACTCTGAAATAAGGAAGCATCATAAAAATGATGCAGGCCAACACCATGTTGAAACAAATACTCAAACAAGTTACAATCACAAAAAAGCGCGATGTCCACAAATAGCGGCGTTCCGGAAACGCATCGACATTCACTTTTTCAGGGAAATAACCGATTTCGTCCTGTGTTTCTACATCCTTGTATTTGAATAATGTGCCTAATATTGAAACCATTGCAAATTTTAACCTCAATTTTACGTTTATAAGATACGATAACTTAAAAAGTGTAACAAAATGTTAATTTTTAGCGATTATTATTGCTTTAGATTATCGATAACTAAAAGGACACGAAGATGAAAAAACTACTTTGTTTGGTTGCTGGTATATTGACAGTTATTTCATGCGCTGCCAGTGATAAAGAAATGCCGATTTCCGACACGGCACCGGCACCGGCTGCACCTTTACCTGATCCGGCTTATTATTCGGATTGGGACAGTGCTATCCGTTATGATTCGGATATGCAGAATATGTATGCCAATACGCCGACCAAAATCGAAAAGCCGATTGATATGTATATGACCATGGCGTTGGCGCTGAAATATAATTACAGCGGGCGTATGGCACGCTATCAGGAAAACCTTGTTAAAGCAGGAAAATCCACCTACTCTGCCCTGCCTGAAATCGTGTCCAAAGCCGGTTATGTTAACACCAACTACAGCGATACCAGTCCTGATTTGAAGGTAACGTGGAACATTTTGGATTTGTCTACGTTAAACTTTATGAACAGAGATCCGGCTTTGCGTCAGAGTATCGCCACCGAAGAAAGCCGCAAAGTTATTCAAAACATTTTGCAAGAAGCACGGGTTTTATATTGGGAAACCTTAACCGCTCAACGTTTATTGCCGGTTGTTAACGACACCATCGAACATATCACGCTTGATGTCGATGAAATGAATGTGGCCGCCAAAGAATTGGCTAAACAGGGAACGAATCCGGATACCGAAGAGTTGGTTAAAAAACGTAAATATATGGAAGCCGTTCAAAAGCTTTCCAACTTAAAGCGTGAAATGGAAACCGCTCATGAACGTTTGGCTTCGTTGATGGGTTTACATCCGCATACTCAATTTACATTGGCCGGTAAAGAATACGGCAACTTTGCTTTGCCGGAAATTAAGTCCAATCTTTCCCGTTTGGAATGGCTGGCTTTAACCAATCGTCCGGAATTGAAGGTTCATGACTTATTGACCAGTTCGGATAATTTGGAACTGATTATCAGCACCTTCCGTGATGATAACGGTAACGGCTACAAGAACAATCCGTCGGCTTATAACCAGCAATGGTGCTCAGCCGCAAAAGAAGCATCGATGTTGGTTTATGAAAATGTTCGTCCGAGCAACGATGAGCAGGTTCTTAACGATTTACGTCGCCAACGTATGACTTCGTTGATTTTGAACCAGGTTTATATTGCTTGGGCACGCTATATGTCATCGATGGAAGATTATCAGATTGCCATGGAAATTGCCGGCACTTCCGAAAATATTGCTGAAGACATCACTATGTCTAAGGGCAGCCATGCTGCCAAGAGCCAATTGGAGGCTGCTCGTGCGATTGCCGATGAAGTTAAAGCATCGTTGGCTTATGTTGATTTCCAAGATTCGTTGGGCGCGCTTTATGCCACCATCGGCTTAGATGCGGTTCCGTATTATATGCTGAACGAATCGCCGTCTAAAATTGCCGTTTCTCTCTACGAAACGCTTGAAAAATGGCGTCAAGGCGAATTCGTACCGGAAAATCGTCCGTACTTGATGAACATTCCGAGCCATCGTCCGCCGGTTAACCTTTCTTCACAAGCTTTGTTGCCGGATGTGACCTATGGCACGGGTGAACACATTAAGATTACCATTCCGGTTTCTGCCTTTACCAAGATGGGCTGGAAAGAAGGTGACTTTAAGTCTAAGGCCGGTCTGCTTGATGACACTTCGTTGCCGAAATGGCTGAAGTACAACGGTCAGACGCGTGAATTTACCGGTTTGGCCATGCCGGGCAACGGCGGCGTTTACCCGATTAAGGTTTACGCAATGGATGCGAAAAATAACATTGCTTACATGACATTCAAACTGACGATTGTCGAATCCTATGTTCCGTCCATGAATGTCCGCGGTTTGAACCGTGCACGG
Organism: Alphaproteobacteria bacterium; assembly: GCA_017960745.1. GTDB lineage: Bacteria > Pseudomonadota > Alphaproteobacteria > RF32 > CAG-239 > RUG410. The sequence continues at coordinate 16,520 of JAGCYN010000036.1, forward strand.
CAGGCTACCGTGATGAAACAATGCGAAGGCGCACAATGCACCGATGACACTCTTGATGATGTCAAGGTTTTCGCACCGACGCGTTAGGAATTATGTGTTCGTACAAAAAACGCAGCCGGTGAGCGGCTGTGTTTTTTGTATCGTTTCCGATGCAGATTGATTTATTAAAGGGAATGTGATATTACTTAATTGTCCAACAAGGAGCCACGTCAATGTTCAATTTTAAGTCTACGGCAATTTTTCTTTCTTGTTTTCTCTCTCTTTCCACCGCTTTGGCTGACAGTGCCATTCTGTATGATATCAAAGATTTGGAATTTAAAACCGAAAACGATCGTGAGAAAGTTTACCGTAACAATGAATTGTTTGAGGGCGCGGTTGTTATTCCGGATGACCAAGGTCGAAGAATGACCTATATTTATCGGCAAGGCGAGAAAAACGGTGTTGCCGTCGCCAAATATCCGAACGATAATCTTGAAATTGAAATTACTTATATGAACGGGCTTAAAAACGGTGAAACCATCAGTTTTTATTCCAACGGCAAACCGGAACTTAAAGAAACTATCAAAAATGATGTTCTCCATGGCGAAAGAGTTGAATTTTATGAAAACGGCAAACCGAAAGAACAGAGTTTTTATGAAAACGGTCAGTTGAACGGCACCACCACAACTTTTGATGATCAGGGGAATGTTCAAAAAATAGAAAATTATCGCAACGGCGTTAAAAACGGCGTGGAAAGAATTGTCAAAAACAATATCTTGCGAGAAGAAAACAATTATGTGGACGGCAAAATAGACGGCGTCAGCAAAAAATACGGCGAAAAATTCTTAGAAGAAGAAATCAACTATAAAAACGGCGTGCGCGAAGGTCTCCATAAAATTTATAAAGAAGACGGCAGCCTGACCGAAATTCCTTATGTTAACGGTCTGAAAGAGGGCACCTCCAAATCTTATTATTCGGATACCTCACTGGCCTCGCAAACCGAATATCACAACGACCATAAAAACGGTCCGGCAAAAATCTTTTATACCAATCATAAACCACGGGAAATCGAGAGATATAAAAACGACAAATTGGACGGTATTGCCAGACATTTCGATGAGCAAGGTTATTTGAAAAATGTTGCCTATTATATAGACGGCATTAAGTTGGCTGAGGTTGATTTGGCCAAAGATGCAACACTCAACGATCTCTATCAGGTTTATAAAAAAGGAAAACTTGCGCATTACAGTAACAAAAAGAATCTGTGGTATCCGATTTTGTGGCTGGGGCTGAACGAAGAAGAAGGTGATATTTTAGCAATCTTAAAAAGAGATATGGATATGTTTGCCACGCCGCTCGGTGATGAAGGGGCTTATCGCGCGGCCAGTAAATCAAAATTTACGGAATATAACCGTAACCTGTTCTTCGGCCTGTCGCCGCTCAGTTATGCTTTGAACATCTCAGCGGATACTTCGATCCTGCAAAATTTCATCAGCAATATCAATGAACGTAACGAGCGCGGCACCACGGCTTTACAAGAAGCCATCAATTTAAATGATTTGCAATCCGTCAAATATTTGTTGTTAAACGGTGCGGATATTTCCAAAAAAGATAACCGCAACGAAAGTGTGTTCTTTGATGCCTTAAAGAGCAACGCTCATTATGATATTATCAGCGCCTTATTGAAAGCCGGTGCCGATATCAACAGCAAAGATAAAGCCGGACAATCGCCTTTGATGATTGCAATGCAGCACAAAAATAAAAGATTGATGGAGCTGTTTTTAGAGAACGATGCCGATGTTAAAGAGGTAACACCGGATGGCAAAACCTTGCTGTTTTATGCCTACACCAAAAAAGCACCGAGCGACGTGATTGACACCCTTTTGGATTCTAAAATCAACATCAATCAAAAAGATAAAAAAGGCAATACCATCCTGATGGAAGCCTTAAAGAAAGGCGATAATGATTTCGCATTGCGGCTGTTGCAAAAAGGTGCCGACGTCAATATTGCAGACGCTGAAGGGAACAGTGCCCTCAGTTATGTTTTAGATAACGAGGTCCCTCAAGAAGTTAAAGATAAGGTCATTGAGGCCGCCATTCCGGTTACGGGCAACTTGGTCAAGTTTAACAAACCGTTGTGGAAAGTATTGCTTGATCGCAACGATTTGGAACATTTGAAAGTTTTATGGAATACCGCTAAAAACATTAACGTGCCTGATGTTAATAACGAAATCCCATTGTATACGGCTTTGGGAAAGTCGGAGAATGCCGACTTGGTAGACCTCACGCTGTCATATGTCCCGCAGGCCGGTCCTGATTTGTTATGGATGGCGATAAAAAGCAAGAATCTTAACTTTTTAACCAAAATAATGATGAAGAATCCGCCGGTTAACTTTGCCGAAGATGGCGAGAATGTTCTGACATATATGATTAAAAATGACTATGCGCTGGATTTCATTAAAGCCGTCGAAGTACCGTCATTAAATATTAATGCCTTAAACAGCAGTAATGAAGATGCTCTTGAATTAGCCATCGGCGCCAATAAGCCTGAAATCGTGAATAATCTGGTTAGACGCGGTGCCAACATTAACCGTATTATTAACGGTAAAAATTACTTGCAAACCCTGGGCACACAACAGGGCGAAATTACCAAGATATTGCTGGAACGCGGTATATCTCAGAATGCCTCGCTTTTTGACGGTCAAACCATATTAATGGTGGCGGTCAATAATTTGAATATGGATCTCTTCTTCGCCTTACTCAGTCAAAATGAAGACGTTAACGCCCGTGATTATGACGGCAATTCTGCCATTCTGTATTTAGCCGATGCCGTTGTAAAATATAAAAAACTTGATGAAAACGAGTTGAAAATAAAATTCGGAATGATTCTCGATACCCTGATTTCCAAGGGTGTTGATATCAATACGCAAAACGGTGCCGGCGAAACGCTTTTGATGCGTATTGCCAAGATGTGTCCGGAAAAATACGAACTTTTTGAGCCGATGTTGCTTGAAAAAGGATTAAGTCCGGATTTACAAAATCAATACGGCAAAAAAGCTTCGGATTTATTACAAGCGGCCCAAAAGAAATAACATCAAAAAAATCCCTTGCCGATAAAAGCAAGGGATTTTTGTTTTCGCTGTTAAATAATTAAATATCCAAGTTCTGAACCTTCAAGGCATTCTCCTGAATAAACTCTTTACGCGGCTCAACCACGTCACCCATCAAGGTCGAAAACGCCTCATCGGCCTCTTCTTCGCTGTCAATTTTAACTTGCAGCAACGAACGCGCTTCCGGATCCAAGGTGGTTTCCCAAAGCTGTTCAGGGTTCATTTCACCCAAACCTTTATAACGTTGGATAGAAATACCTTTCTTACCGGCGGCGGTTACCGCATTCATTAAGCTGACCGGACCGTCCACCCGTTTCAAACCGAAAGCTTTCGTGTTTAATTTCAGCGAGCAAGAGAAGTTTGACGTTAAGAACTCATGCAGACTGTTCAAAATCTGACCTTCCGGACTTTCCAAAATGTTGGCGCCGATAATGTGTTCTTCTTTAACACCGCGCAACACGCGGTAGAACACGATACTGCCGTCGGTATTGATTTCGGCCTTCCAACCGCGGTCATATTCGGCTTCCAAGCCGTCCAAACGAATCGCCATCTGCTCGATTTCAGCTTTAAGTTTTTCTTTGTTTGCCAGCAATTCTTTATCAAACAAGCCGCAAATGGCCATTTGTTCAATGATTTTTTCCGGTGCTTTCAAGGACAAGGCCTTAATCATACTGTTGGCTTTTTTGGTGCTTTCAACAAAGGAAATCATATCCTGTCCCATCAAAATTTCACCATGAGCCGTTTCCAAACTGCCCTCTTCGCAACCGCCGTGAATCAGATAATCTTCCATTTCGCGGTCATCTTTGATGTAAATAATCGAGTTACCGCGTTTGGCCTTATAAAGCGGCGGCTGGGCAATATACACATAACCGCGGCGAATAAGCTCCGGCATTTGACGATAGAAGAAAGTCAGCAACAATGTTCTGATGTGGGCACCATCAACATCGGCATCGGTCATGATAATGATTTTATGATAGCGGCATTTGTCGGCATCAAAGTCATCGCGACCGATACCGGTTCCGAAAGCCGTAATCATCATGCCGATTTCCGCCGAACTCAGCATGCGGTCAAAACGTGCTCTTTCGACGTTCAAAATCTTACCGCGCAACGGCATAATGGCTTGATATTTACGATCACGTCCCTGTTTTGCGGAACCGCCGGCGGAATCACCCTCAACGATGAACACTTCGGAAAGTGCCGGATCTTTTTCGGAACAATCGGCTAATTTTCCCGGCAAGGAGGCAATATCCAAAACCCCTTTGCGGCGTGTCAGTTCGCGAGCCTTACGCGCTGCTTCACGTGCTGATGCCGCTTCTACAATCTTACCGACAATGGCTTTGGCTTCTGCCGGGTGCTCTTCGAGCCACTCTTTAAGTTTATCGCCGACAATGCTTTCCACCACCGGACGAACTTCGGAAGAAACCAATTTATCTTTGGTTTGTGAAGAAAACTTCGGATCCGGCGCCTTAACCGACAACACGCAGGTTAAACCCTCACGCATATCTTCACCGGTGATGATATCTTTGTCTTTTTTCAACAAACCGTTTTCCTGAATGTATGAATTCAATGTACGCGTCAAAGCGCCGCGGAAACCGGCCAAGTGTGTGCCGCCGTCTTTTTGCGGAATATTGTTGGTAAAGCATAACATGGACTCATTGTAAGAGTTGGTCCATTGCATGGAAACATCAACCGTAATATCATTGCTTTCACCATGGATTGCTATCGGTGCCTCATGCAACGGTGATTTTGCCTTATTTAAATGCGCCACAAACGCTTTCAAACCACCTTCGTAGTGGAAATCGATTTCATGCGGTTCGGCGCCGCGATTATCAATTAACTTCAAATAAACACCGGAGTTC
>JAGCYN010000037.1 GCA_017960745.1 Alphaproteobacteria bacterium
TAAACTGTCCGTCCCGTCATCATTCATATGATAACCGGACTTTGATTTAAATTTGTCCCATATATCCATTTGTTTCTCCTTTCTTTCATCACTCACAGAATCTTCTTATTAGTGAATTTAGAGATCATATCTCCGGTTTTGAACAGATGATTCCAACCTGATTCCTGTGCCGCTGTCTGACGATTCTGGATGCCGTTTTGCGCATTGTAGAGGTTAGACATGTTGTCATAGCCGGAAACAGAGCCATCCAACAACGACTGAATCAAATTGACGTAATTTTGCTGCGCCGTGTTGTTAAACTGTGCCGCATTAATGTTGTCTGCCAAATTTTGTGAATAAGCGTTTTGACCGGCCTGAACACTCTGATATGCCGCCTGATTAAGCGCACTGTTCTGGCTGTTCTGCAATGTTTGCATCGCGCGGTTATAGGCCTCGCTGCCAACCGGTATTCCCTGATTGGCAAGCTGTGTTGCCAAAGCCGACGTTTGTTGTTCGTATTGCGGCGTTAAACGATCCACATACGATTGATAGACGGCGTTTTCCATACGCTGACGGGCGGCATCCGAATTATCAACGCTGAACTGATAGTTCGGCATATTGTTCAGATTTCCGCTCAAATTATACGCCGTTGACGTCATATTGTTCAACGTGTTGTCAACATTCGCCGTGTTGTAATTTCTTAGATAGTCCACATAATTATTTTCGTAACCGTAAGTTCCGACATTGCCGGAGCCTAAAAGTCTTCCTACTGATTTACTCATTTTTTTATCCTTTCATTATCCATTGACATTCTGATTTTAACATACCGAAAACATAACAATCTTCGCCGTTTTCGCGAAATTGCCGCCACGTCCCCTCTTTTTTGAAACCGAGACGCCGCACAAATTTGACGGCATGTTTGTTGCTTTTGCTGATTAAAAGATTGATGCGACGGCAGTCCAAACGCACAAACGCTTCCGTAAACATTTGCCGCAAAACCGCCCGCGTACACCACCTTTTATCATTTGAAAAAATCGTCCACCACACATCGTGATGCGGACGATATTGGTTGAAGATCAGACCGCCGACCATGCGATTATCCACCGCAAAACCGAAAGTCAGATGTTCGCCAACCCATGTGCTGTCTTCGCCCAAATTGCGGCAAACCCAGCGCATAATCGAACCGTCGGGATCGACATAAACCTTGCATTCGCTCATAATACGCCGCTCCCGACTTCATAACGCACGCCGGTTTCGTACCATTCAATCATTTGTCCCTTGGTTTTGGTCTTAAATACAATGCTGGCTTTGTAACCGGTGGAAGAATTGGCAATCCATTGGCTGCTGATTGAAGTATTGCCCGCCGTTTCCCATTTGGTTCCGATAGGATTAAGGGTGCTCGACCATTTAACCTTGTTCCATTTGGTTTGGCCGGAATAACCGATGCTTTCTTCATAATCAATCGCTCGTTTTTCCATATCCATGTTGGTGTAAATCACCAGCGCAAACTTAGAAGTCGATTTGGTACGCGGGTTTAAAAGCTGAATTTTTTTCAACTGCGTGGTTCCCAAGCCGTTAAACGCCTGTTCAACCACACCGCTGATTTTGGCACCGTTGTCGGAATATCCTTCGTCAAACAAATAAACGCCGTTATCGCTGCCAAAATAAATTCGGCGTTCGTATTCGCCCCAGCATAACGCGCGAATGCCCGTAAAACGACACCACGCACCGGTGTTCACGTTAATAACGTGTTGCTCAAACTGGTTGGCAACCGGCACATTGAAAAGGCCGTAACCGCCGCGACTGTAAATAATCCCCTGCCAGCCGTTGCGCGCCGCGTATTTTGATGTTCTGTCCAGCACCAAACCGCGAATATTATCACTGAACGCAATTTGCGATGCATTCGCTTTATCTAACGGTAACGCACGCGACAGCGGAATGTAGCCGTCGTCGGAAATAATCACCACATCGCCCTGATACGGCACGATGCAACGATACCCGATCGGGCGGCTGATTTTAAACGAACCGCGCAATTTCCAATCGCTTGCATCGGAAATATCCGAACCGGAATAAACCAGCGCTTCGCCCTCGGAAGTTAGAAATACCGTCAAATCGTCAATGCCCTGCCCGCCATCTTGTGTCCAATTGGCAACGGCAATCAGTTCGCCGCCGAAACGGCTGACCTGCGATAAGTCAAATGATTCGAGCGTGCCCGAAATATAGCCTGCCGTCTGCGGATACCATACGCGCAAACTGCCCTTTTCCACAAACCATAACCGTTGTTTGGAAACGCTGACATTTACAATTGACGAAGCCGCAAGCCCCTCGGCGCTGAAATCCCAATTTTCAAGATGTTCCTCGTTGTTGCTGTCAACATAATAGACTTTCGGCGTTTCCAATCCATTCACGATATACAGATAATTTTTATATTGCGCGGTGCGACAGGACGACGACTGCAAACTGACATTTTCATAAGCATAAACATTGTTTTTGTTGCTGATATTCCAAACCTTGTTGCCGGAAATTGCCAAGAAAGTCGATTTTGCGCCGCTGTTATACGTTGCCAAGGTTTCCACCACCGCGGTCATCGCCGTATGCAACACATAGCCTTTGCGCAACGCGACTTTCGTGTCGAGCGGAATGTAGTTGTCCATTGTGATGGCGCACGCCGCATCCATATCCGCCAGACTGTCGCGTACATTCAACCCCTTAATCGGCGCCGGTATGTTATAACTGATTGATTTATTTGTCCTTGTAGATAACCGTAACTGCATGGCAATCTTCTCCCATCGCTGTTGTTGCTTGAGCCAAACTGATGTCTTTGGTGGCCAAACAAGTGCCAAAGCGTTTTTTCAGCTCGCGTTCATACTCGTTCAATTCTTCGCTGTAATCCAAACCGCTGCGTTTAAGCCAGCGCCATAAAATCGATAATTTGACCAGATATTCATCAAAAATCGGCACATCATCATTGGCGCTCAAAACGCTTTTTTCTTCAAAAGTTTTGAAATCCCAAACAATACTGTTGGAACGATATTGAAAGACAATCTTCACATCCGGCGGCGGGTTCAGAAAAAGAAAACAGCCGTTTTGCAAAATAAATTTGATATCGCTGCTCGGACTGCTGAAATATTTATCCCGCATCCATTGTTCCGGCGTAATGGCGCCGATAACGCGCTCGCATTTGTCTTTCACAAAAATCGTATTATTCAGCAAACTGTAAAAATCAGGCACATACTGACTGATCAGGTATCGACATTTGCCGCCGTCGGTTATAATACTCCCTTCGCGTGTTAATTCCGGCCAATCGCCGTAACGCAATAAGCTGTCTAACGCCGATTTGGCCACGCTTAAAAAAATGTTTTCCTGCTGGCTGCCGGTGTTAAACAAATTTTCCGGCCGCTTAACCGCCGCCAAGTCTGCCACTTCGCGACATATTTCCAAAATTGTTTTCATGCATCTTCTCCCTTCTTCCGACCGCGGCGACTTTTATCCGATTGCCGAGCTAACTGTCCTTCCAACCAAGCAATTTTTTCTTTAAGCGCGGTAATTTCGTTTTGATATGTTTCTTCCTGCTGCGAAATTTTTTGCAACGCCCCGTTTTGTTTGGCGTTTTTTAAAAACAGCACAGCCATTTTATGTTCTTCATCCAGACCTAAAGTTTTGACTTTTTCGCTTTCCAAACCTGCCAGCGCTTCAACCGTGAAAACGCCGCGATTTTTACAAGTGGCAACTTCGGCGGCGTCCAAAAACGCAAATTGCTCCAGCGGCGTGCCCTGCTGCACTTGTTTTTTAGCCATTTGATACAATGTGTATTCACGCGGAAAACGTTTTATTTTTTCCGCGGTTGCCGGCTGATTAAAGACTTCGGTATTGTTATCTTTTAACCGAATTTCGACATAAGTTTTGTTCTGAAATATCGGTAAACCGTTGGCGTTGACCTCCGCTGTTTTCACGGCTTTATCGTAAAAGCGTGCCGCCACGCTATTGTCATCCGGCATTTTTTGTTCCGCCATTTGCTGAAACAACGCAAAATCCATATCCATTCTCTTTATCCTTTCTTTATTTTGAGCGTTATGACAAAGAAAAAGGCGGAATAAATTCCGCCTTTTTCTGCTGACTGTTCAGGGTTTATTACGAATTGCCGGATGCTGAGCTGCTGCTCTCATCGGTGGTGTCAATCAACACACCTTGCAACGCTGCATTGCTCATTGTCATATTACCGGCCCAGCCGATAATTTTATAAACCGCATCCTGATTGATGGCCACGCGTTCACCGCCGATGACTTTCATGTCGCGATCTTTATGCGTGCGCAGATAGATGTAGTTGGTGTTCAGAAAATACATATGATTTTTCGGACAATATCCGCCCTGACCGCCGTCATAAATCATATCCGCGCCCTTAAATTTCAGACTGATGAAACCGGCATCGGCAACTTTCGGATCGGTAAAACGCTGCAAATCCATCAAAGTGGAATCATAAAGCGAATACAATTCATCATCGGCAACAATCAAATCCGGCTTATCGTTACCGCGGCAGCATTTGTTATACAAATTGCTCATTTGCTGTCTGATGTTATCCTTGGTTAAAGCGGCTGAAACCGATTGGTTGCGCCAAAATTCGTTGCCGGTGGTGGCACGGTTAATGCCGCCGACCGTACCTGATGTCGGATCATCGGCAACCAGCAATGCCAAGCCGCCGATTTCTTTACCGGAAGAGCCGGTGCCGTCACTGTAAATGGCGGCTGCCATTTTGTTGCTTAAGGTTTTTTCGGCGTTTTTAATTCTTTTTTCAAGCAAATCCATAACCTGTTCTTCATTGCTGTTCATCAAGAATTCTTCGCCGGAAATGGCCACCGGAACCGCACATAACTTCAAGGCATATTCCGCTGCCGTGAACAATTGTTTCGGCTGATAGCTGATGGTATCATAACCCGAATACCAAACCATATCGCCTTCACCGTATTCCAATTCTTCCAAAATTTTGGAACCGCCGCTGATCGGACGAAAGTTTCCTTTATCTTTCAATCTGCTCAACAGCGCATTGTTTTTGGAAACGTTGTCGCGCATTGTTTTTGAACGGTTTTCCAAAGTTACCGTAAAAACGTCGTTATATTTATTTACCATATTTATTTATCCTTTATAAAAAAATTTAACCAATAAAAGCAGCCATGTTTTTTTGAATTTCCTCACGCAGAGTTAATTCTTTTTCAGGTGCTTCTGCCTTGCCCTTCGGTGCAAAAGAAGCTTTTTTGGCTTTTTGCGCCTCCGCGCTTTGTGAACTGATTTTTGCCTTAATCAGCTCTTCTCGAACAAACGGATTTAACCATTTTGCTTTTTCATAGGCATCGGCCACATCGAAAGCGGTTCCGTTGTCCAATAGTTTCAAAACTTGCGGCTTAAGCTCGTCAAAATACGGATGTTGCGGTTGTCCGTCGGCATCTTTTTGTGCGGCAAACATACGGATAAGCTCCTCCTGTTCGCGGCTTTTTTGATGATGCAAATATGCGCTCATATCCGCATAATCACGTTCCAACTTGCCCAAACGCGCAAAAACGAACGCCGGAATTTCCGAGCAACGCGGCGGCGGACATTCGCGTCCCAGCCCGTAACACGAAGCAATCAGCGCCAGCGTTTGCTGCGGATTGTTTTCCATTGCCGCATCCAAAACAGCCAGACCTTCCAGCCAATCCTGAATGCAGGACAAGCCGAGTTTCTGCAGATGCTCGGCGCGATCGGCATAGATATTTTCCAATCCGGCATATCGCTGAAGTTTTTCCCTAAATGCCGTCAATTGTTCTGCCAATTCATGCTCGCGCTGTGACAGATATTCCTGCCAAGCGGGCGATAAATTGGCAAAATCGGCGGCGAATTGCTCCGAATATCCTTCCGGCGCCTGAATAACCACAACGGTTGTTGCGGTATTTTCGTCTGTCGTCGGCTGATTTTCGGAATTTTCAGATGTTGCCTTTGCACGCTCAAGCGCCTCGCGTTGCTCATATTCGTGCAAATGACGTTCCAGTTCTTCTCTTAATTCACTCATTCCAAATATTCCTTTTGTAGTTATAAAGAAACTCAGCAAAAATTTCTTCCTGCTGAGCTTTTTCCCGTTGTTGACGGACCTTTTTGATATAGTCCGCCGAATAGTCGCCGGCGCTTGCTAAATGATTAGCCCGCAAATACCTGTCAACGTCCGCGACCGAAGACGCAACAGAGCCATCGGGAAGAATCACTTCTTCCGCGAATTGTTTACTGAAATTCATCGTTTTCTCCTTTATCAATTACCAGGTGTGGTTTGTTTCTCTGCCTGCAAACAAACTCTCGATACAATCGCCGGTGATCGGTGCATACAGTTTTTCGGCATCACCCGCCGCCGGTTCGGCAAAGGTCAGCGCCAATGCATCGGCAAAATCCGGTGAATGTCCCAGCCTTTTTTTAATTTCTTCTTTTTCTTCCAACTGCAGCCGCCCCATGCTGTCATATTTCTTGTTTACGGCACATAATTCCTGAATTAAATTTTCGTCTTTGAGCAGTTGCACCGGCATCTCACCTTCCAACCATTGACGCAATTCATCCCACATTTCGGCACGGCGATTATGATAGCGTTCATCGCGCAAAGCTTTGGCGCCGAACATAATCGGCCGAACTATTTTTTTATAACCGCGGTCGTAGAGAATATCGACAACACCGCCTCCGACACCGCCGGCATCAATGAACATTCTGAGCGGATGACATTCGCGTATAAAAAAAGTGGCATAATTTGCCACCGCCACATTATCCAACTTGGCATAACTCTTAAATTCCAGACACACACGCCCGCGGCGAAAACAAAAAACACTTTTATCTTCGCCGAAACGCGCCACATCAACGCCGATAATCAAAGATGAAGACGAACATTCCAAAATATTATCCGTCGCCTGCCGCACCGCGCGATATGAAATCAGCTGTCTGTCTGATACCGTTACCGGTGCTCCGAGCCAAATATGCGCGTAATCATCCGGATTTTCACGACGGCACTTTTCCGCTAAATAACGGATTTCTTCCGGACAAAAAGGATTATCCGTATAGTTGACCTTTACCACCAGCGTGCGTTCGTCCGGATTGGCGCCGACCGCCATCCAGACCGGATCATTTTCCTGTTCACGGTTCATGGAAATCCAAATTTCAGAACCGGATTTCCGAATAGTCGGGTTCAAAATATCCCAGCTGCGTTTACTGATTTTTTGTGCTTCTTCCAGCCATACAATGTCTAAACCTTCAAGCGATTTGATGTTATCGGCATTTTGTTCCTGCAATCCCTTAAAAATAAAAGTGGTGCCGGTGATTTTATTGATGATTTTGGTTTCCATCACCCGATAATCACTCAAATCATAATAGGCAATCCGATCACTCAACAGCTTATGCACGGAATCTTTGATGCTTTCCTGAATTTCGCGCATACAGGCAATCCGCAACTTTTTCAAGCGTCCCAAAAACAGCAGGCTGTCGGCAAAGGCATAGCTTTTACCGCCGGCACGTCCGCCGTAATAGAGCTTATATCTCTTCTTGAGACGTATCAGCGGCGCAAATATCTCCGGAATTTTCGCTATTTTGTTTTTCATTGATAAAATCCACTAAAATTTTGGTTATTTCGTTGTTTTCCCGATTGATGTTTTCCTGCGCCTGCAAAGAAGCAATTTTGCACTTCAATTCTTCCGCTTTAATGGCTAAATTCAGATTTCCCTCATCTATGGCCATTTTCTGCAGTTGGTTGAGCATCTGCAGACTTTCGGCGTATGAATACTGAAAATTTTCTTTCTTTTTGGGCATTTGTTATTCCTCTTGTTGTTAATTTTTTAACTCGCGTCGCAACTTATCCAAACGGGCAATCCAATCCCATGTTGCCGGATATTGCTCGGCACTTAAATTCTGCAGTTCATCGGCAACTTTCGGTCCTGCCGGCGGAAATTGCGGCAACGGCAATTCACAGTTCGCCGGCGCGCATGAGCCTAAGCAACTCATCACGAGTAGCATTAGGCTGAGCCTGAATTTGAGCTCTTTTTTTGCTTGCATGGGCAATTACCTCCAGTTTTTGTTCAGCGTAGCGGCGCTGCAATTTATTTTTTTCATACCAGCAGCCGCCGTAAAAAGACAGCGCCAGGCACGCTATAAAAACAAGCCACATTTTCATTTTATTCCTCACGATAAAACAGGTGGTGCTTCACCTCATAACAAGGCGTTTTGTGTTGCGCCCAATAAGGTTTGATGGCGCGGGTATGATAATAAAGCGCCCCGTTGGTAAAATCGGTCAAAGCGCCGCTGATGGCTCGTTCGGCAATCAGCAGACACCGTCTGAAAACGGCATTGTTGGCATCAACTTTCTGAATAATTTGAAAATTCGGATCATTTTTGTTCCAACAACTGAACTGATATCTTTTCAAACAAGTCTGTGCGATACTCGGAATTTTTTTGCCGTTTTGCCATATATATCCCGTAAACCATTTCCCCGATTTAAAACGATTCATAATGACACAAGCAACCGCTTCAATTCCCTCATTCCCCTCACCTCGTGCTTCCCCATACAGCGTACGGGCCATGATATCCAAATCTGACATAGCAAAATTCCTTTACTCTTCCCACTTATCACCGTGCGTGGTTTTATATAAAAGATCGGATAAACGACTGCGAATAAAATCATTGGCCCAGTCATAAAGCGGACGACACCAAATGATGATAATGCCGGTAAAACCGGCGCGGGTGGCACCGTCCGCAATCCAATAGGCCAACAACAAATAAAACGAATATCCCATCACAAAACCCAGCACCGCATCAAAGCAAAACTGCGCAATGGTTTTAAAACGTAAAACCGCCGAAAGAACGGCGGCAACGATAATGAACAATAACACTTTCATATCTTCAATCATCTCAAAATCTCCTTTTTGTTTGTTACTCTTCTTTTTCCCAACGGCTCGGCTGCGGAAAAATTTCTTGCAGTTTGTTTAGTGCTTGCGGTGCCCAGTTGCGCGAAGAATAACAACCGGTTGCGCCGACTTTGAGCACATCGCATTTATTGTCCGAAACTTTGCGACCGCGGCAAAATAAATTGCCGTATAAACAGCGCGCACTCACCGGCATATCTTCATATTCATGATTATAAAACCGGTCTAATTCTTTGTATTTGCACACATTTATACGCATCGGGCAATGCACGCCGTAATGCTTATACGGCTTGCCCGAACTTTCCAAAATCCGTCTGGTGTTGACAATCACCTGCTGATACGCGTTGCTTGCTTTTTCCATAATATCGCCTTTGTGATAATACGGATATTGCGCCGCATAAAAATCTTTCAGCATATAAAAATCGTCATTCATCAATAAGAAATCTTCGCTGATGCCGGCATCAATCGCCGCTCGGGTTTTGCAATACGCATTTTTCCACCATTCTTTGTCATCCGGCACCCATAAATAATGGATGTTATCATTCAGAAAATGCGGTTTGTTGCCCACAATCCACACCTTGCCGAGATCCTGACAGTGGTGCTCCAACGCCCGCAACGAATATCGCAATTCCTGATTATTGTGGTGCGAACCGCTGCCGATGTAATATAAAATATCCATAACATTTTCTCCTTTCTGTTAAGCCGTCCGACGCCATACGTTGACGATGTATGCCGGCGGCTGTACCGTATTAGAATTGCCGTAAATGCTGTTTGCCCTGCTCAAATCAAACCCGACAACATTATCGCCGGTATAACTTCCGGTGTTTATGCCGTCGATGTTCGGATATGATGTTTTGATCGTGTTGTTGCCTTTATCATAAAAAGCCCCGCCCGATGGCGTTATGGCGTATTCGTTTGACCAATCGCGCCAATGGTTGACAAATTCATCGGTCACATTCGGCAAGCCTGCCGCAATCGTCGTGTTGGCATTCGAGCCGTCACCGCCCCACAAAGCCTTATCGGTTGCCACCAATTCCCATGTTGAGCCTGAAATCAGCGTTGCCAACGGACACGTTGATTGCGTGCCGATGTAAAGACTGCCAACCGGATAAAGCGTTTCAAGCATTGTTGCCAAATCTGCCGGTTGCAAAGCCGTTGCGCCCAATGCCGCCCCGCTTCGAATGGTTGCCAAATCCGCAATAATATCCTGCTTGCCGCTGATGGCGGTCGTGTTGGTGGCAATCTGCGCGATGTTGGTTGTCGTCGCACTGGAATTGATTGCCGCCCATTGCGCCGACGTAAAGCTTGAATTATTAAGCGCATACTCAAACAGCCACGCCGTACCGTTCCACTTATAGCGATTATAAAGCGTGTTTCCGGCGGTGTCCGTCGTCATTACAAACGCATAATCGTTGTCGTCTTTAGTGCCGGAATACGCTTCCAAATCCGCCAAGCTGTTAAACGTGCCGATAAAGGTTGCCGTACTGGTGGCAATACTCGAATTGACAAAGTTTTTATCCGCCAACTGATTGCTTGAACTGGCTTGAGGCGGTATTTCGCCCTCAATCGTTGCCACCCGCGCCGTTAAGCCGCTTAAATATGCTTGCGATTGTCCTGCCCAATATTTGGCAGAATAACCGCTCGGCTCGCTCGGATCACCGATTGCCCATTGCTTGGCTAATGCCGCCGATGCGTCAACTTCCGCCTGCTTTGCCGCCGCATTATTATTAAATGCGGTTGTTTTATCACTGGCATTGCTGTTAAAAGTGCCGGTTTTATCGTTTGCGTTGCTGTTAAAATCCGTTGTTTTGCTTAAAGCGTTGTTGTTAAATTCCGTTGTCTTTTGGCTTACGTTCAAATTAAAAGCGGTTGTTCCGCTTGAAACAGCCGCCGTAATCTCCGCTTCACCGGATTTGATGTAATTAACAGCCGCGCCAACGTCCATTTTGGCGCTTTCGCCGATTGCCACTTCCAAAGGCGCTGCGGACGATACCACCACATCAAAATTTGCCGCCGTTACGGTCACCGCAATATTGCTGTTTTCAACATTGTATTGCATGAGCGCCCCCTATGAAACCGTCACTTGCTCTGTTATTCTGAATGTTGCCACCGCGTTCACATTTGCCGGATATATGGTGTTGACACTGCCGTCCGGCATGGTTAATTGAATGTCGGTCACATAATCGCCCACCGCAATGTTGGTCTGTGTCGGCGTTAAAATAAGCGCCATTTTGCCTTTAAGCACATCAACCGGCGTACCTGTTACGGCAAACATAACGTTATTGCCGGAATCGCGCACCTGCATTAACATTGAAGCCCCCGTCAAATTTACCGGCTTGCATCTTTCCTTGATTTCAAAATTCAGCGTAAAGCTGTCGCCCTGACGCACCGTAATTAAATTATTTTGAATTGTTCCACTCATCTTTTTACTCCTTTACACATTAAAAGATTGAAACAGCGCGCCGTTTTTATACACGCTGACGACACCGTTGCTGACGCTGTAAGCAAATTCCGGTGCCAAATAATTATCCGTTGTTAATCCCCATTGCGCCGCATCGCCGGTACTGATCATATCCAAGCCCTGCCAGACACCGTTGATATACGTTGACCATTCAAAATAACCGTCAGATATAACCAAACGCGCGTTATACAAGGTGTTATGATTTTGCACAAAACGTGCCGAATTATAGTCATTTACGGCACCGGCAGTATACCATTGCTGATCAATGGTTGCCGAAGCATCATTTAACCCCAGGCGCACCGGCAGCACACCGTTTTCAAAGTGCAAACTCCACGCATAAACAAGCGAACGCGTCCCGTTGACCACATTAAAAGTACGCGAAAAACTCATTGATACAAATGCGCCCCATGCGGAAGGAAAATCACTTTGATGTGCCGTTTTCAAAATAGCGTAGGTATCGCCGCCGGTGGTGGTTATCCGGCCGTCGGTAGCATCGCGATGATTGACATCGCCAAGCTTGACATAGCCGGTTGAGCCGTCAACACCGACCTTCAAATTCGGTGTCGGACATTCGGTTTGTGTAGTATAAATATTGGCGGTTTGTTCTGTGCCGCCGGTTTTCAAAATATGTAATTTCTTGGTTAAAATACTCATCAATTTTCTCCATAGTTTTTTCATTATGGCCCCCAATCAGGCAATCCAAATACTGCCGCCCGGAATGTTTAAGGTGGTGGAAACCGTCAGCGTGGTTGCCGTGGTGATGCCGGTAAAAGTTTTATTGCCGGCAACGGTTTCGTTACCCGTCTTATGCACCGCTCCGCTGTCCACGCCGTCAAGCTGCGACTTGTTGACCGCATCGGTGGAAGCCGTGCCGTTCGCTAAGTTGGTCACGCTGTATCCGCCGAGGTTTAAATCGCCGGTCATGGTCGTGCGTCCGTCTTTGCAAACACAAGCGCTGATTCCTTCGGCAAAGTTATCGTCCTCTTCATCATGACGATCGCTGGCGATATCAACATCGTTCAATCTGTCTTCTTCCCAGTTGTGTAATCTGGTAAAATTTCCTGTACTGTCAAATGGCATTTTTATTCTCCTTTGTTGTTAAATTTATGTTGTTAAAAAAAATATCGACATCACTGGTATGTCGACGTTATAAGGCTTTCACCTCCGCGCAATTCAGGAGGTATGATGGTAAATACGGTAAGGGTGCGCAGAGGTGAAACGTGTTTGCTTTTTTTTCAAAGCAAATTCTACTTTCTATCCGCCAAGGCCTGAACTTTTTTTAAGTCCAATTCTTCGCGTTTAATTTCATTTTGTTCTTTTTTGATGGCATAATCCTGATCGGCTTTCTGCTGTTGCAACTGCATCCATTCCGAAGGTTTATCCGCCGGTTTTTCATCAGGCTTATTCAATTCGGCGCTGATGCGTTCAAAAGCGGTTTCCATCACAATATCAAACTGTCTGGCGTTCGGCATATTGGCAATGGCGCTTTCAAGCATCTGCCGATACAGCGGCAACAAAGCCGGTTGCTGTGAAACAATGGCAAATGCCTGACTGATCATCTCATGAACGTCTTTCAAAACCGCCAGTGTTCTTTCTTCATTTTGTTCCTGATTGAAACTGCCGTCGGTTTCCAAATCAATCGTCATACCGCGCAATTTTTCATTTTTAAGCAACCGAATGGCCTGCAAAGCCACATTCATATTCTGGCGTTCCTCCGGCGATAAAAATGAAAGCAAAAATTCCGGCGAAAACTGCTCGCAAATAATCTCAGCTTTGATGCGCAACAAATCCTTTAAAAAACGCTGCATATCATTTTGCCGATCCTGATTGCGCAAAGTGCCGAAATTGGTTTTTTGCTTGACCGCAGTCGCCGTTTCGGCAGCGTTTGAAGAACCGCGCATAATATCGCTGACGCCGGTTACCTCGTAAATCGAAGTCATCACCGCTTTGCGACGTTCGGCTAATGTCTGCAAGGCGCTGATATATTGTTCAATCGGGGCAAAATCAATTATTCCTTTCAAACCGCCGGCATCTTTGAGCTTATCAAAATCCGATATTGAAATCAGCGTAACGTCCTTGTTTAAGATATTCGCCAATTCAGGAAAACTGTTATCATAGCAACCGGTTACTTTTAAGGCTTGCATGGTTAAACGCATCCGATTGTTGATACCGTCCAGTTCATCGAGCAAACTTTTAATCTCGACATAATCCGGCACCGGAATAATACCGTCATTGGTCAAAGTGGCCATAATCGGTTTCGGACACGGGAAGAAACCGTTAATGTGCAATGTATCTTCATACACGCTTAAAAAATCAAACGGATATTCCATACACAAATAATAAATCTGCCGTGTGTTTTTATCCCAAATTTCATAAACCGTGAAACCCATATTGGCGCTGTAATGCGCTCTTAAATATTCGGCCGCACCTTCCGAAAAATTATCGGCAATATTCTCGGCACTTAAATGTGCTTTGCGCGCAATCCATTCCACATCTTCCCAAACATTGACATTTTCCGTATCGGTTAAAAAATTCAACGGACTGACATAAACCGTATCCACTTCTTCTTTGCTTTTAATCATTTCGGAACCGATGTAGCGAAACGCCGGACTGTACTGTTCCCATAACACGCCAAGTCCGGACAGTAAGAAATCGTTACGGGCATATTTTACAACGCTGTCAAAGTCAAATTGTTGCATATTCCACAGCAACGCCCGCTCCATAATTTTACATGCCGTTGCTTCCACCGCATTGGCGGTTTTGTTGTTGCGAATAACGAACGGCTCCGGTTGCTGAAAGTATAAAAACGGTTTGAGTGTTTCAACCGATGACCAAAAAATATTTTGCTTATTTTTGTGGCGTTCGTTCCGATAATACGCTCTGATTTCTTTGACCAAATCATAATAATCGCTGTATTTCTTCTCGGCAGCGGAAATTTTCTGCTGCCAAAAATCGCGCAAATCCTTGCGCGTTTCTTCTTGTTGTATCATAAAATTCTCCTTTGATATAAAAAAAACCGGCACAAGCCGGCTCGGTGAAAAACAAATAGATCAGACTAATCCGTGTAGAGACCCAACACACTCCGCTCACGAATCACAACATGATTTTTTTCAGGCAAAGGCAACTCATCAAATCGATGAAACAGAATATGGTCTCCCTTTTTAACAGATTTAACTTTGTCGCCGATGCTCTCAACAATACCGCTGTTGCGAATCGGTTCACAAGTTGATAAAATCGGAGAAATATCCTTTACCTCGTCCAAATGAACAATAATTCTGTCTGCTATGGCTTGAAGCATCGTCTTTTCCTTTCGTAAAAAAAAGAGACTGAACAATTTTCAGCCTCTTAAAATCAGTTTTTTATTTAGACACTTTTTCCATTCTAATAATTTTCCTAACACAAAGGTGACCAAAAGTCAAGAACTTTTTTTATTTTTGTGCAAATAAAATTCTATAAGCCGCTCTAATCCTAGGTTTAGAAGCATTTTTTGAAAATACACATTATTCTTATTTTTTAACTTACTGTCCTTATTTTCATCGTCAATGTTTAAAATTTTATCTTCAATGCAGACTCGGCGAACGGCCGGCCAAAATTCGTGCGGAATACTGCGCATGGCCCGCAGATAGCGATCACGATAAAATAAGACGCTGTCGCTGAATTGATGACTGGTGTTCGGAATATTGATATCTCGTATTCGCACCGCCTGCAAACCGAGTTCGCGCCCCATATAAAAATCATAGGCTAACATTTCGCCGGCCTTTTTTCTGTCTTCGGCGCTGAACGGACTTTGCGGCAATTCCAGAAAGCCACGTTCCAAATAGCGTTCAAGCACGGTTTTATTATGGTTTTCACGTCTTAAGTCCATGGTTTCGATACGTTTCTTTTGGCTGTTCTTTGCTTTCATTTTCATCTCCTTATACTATTGCTTTATAAGAATTATATAATGCTGTCAATAAGAAAAATATCGTTTTACAATATAAGATTTTCATAATATAATTTCAGTCAGTGAGGTGAACATGGAAAATACGGATGAAATCAGAAAAAAGATAGCGCGTCTGATCCGCGAAAAAGGGTACAACTATGCGCGCGTATCTCTTGCCATCGGCAAAAATATTGCTTATATTCAGCAATTTATTAAAAACGGTTCACCCCGTCGTTTGGGTGAAGTCGAGCGTAAGAAAATGGCGGCATTACTTCAGGTTGACGAACAGGAGTTGACCGACTTGCCGTTGCAGCCGAGCGACAGCAGCCAAGCCGTGATGAAACCGGAAATTTTGGCGCTGATCATTGAAAAAATTGAGCATTGGCTGGTTTTACGCAACGCTTTCTTATCTCCTCGGGATAAAGCAGAATTGATTAAATTGATTTATCTTAAAGTATATGACGAATCAGTTGAATCTGCACAACAGAAAGTGAACGACTTTATTGATATTTATGACGAACTCAGGAAAGCAAACTAAGTGTTATCTCATCAAAAACAGAATTGTTTAACGGATATTGATGCGCGTATTCAAGAGATTTTGCTCAGAAGTTCTCCGGTGAATGATAATATGCTTGCCGGCACAACGGATGGCAACTCTTCCGCACCGCATCCGTTCAATACCATCAGCGTTGTCGGGAATAATAACGTTGTTATCAGCACCAGCTTGTGGATGCTGTTGTTGCTCGGTTTATTGGGACCTTGGATGAACGTTATTTACCTTTTCCTCTCACATAAATGAGTATGGATCTATATCAATTTCAACTCTGACATTTGACGGCACTTGCACCATTTGCCGCCACTCGGATAAAACCTTTTGAATGTTGATATTGCGTTCTGTTTTCAACAGCAGACGATAGCGGTATTTATCGCGCAACAAAAACAACGGCGCCGGCGCCGGTCCGAGTGTTGTTATGTGTGCGGTATTCGGCGCTGTTTGGCCGAACATGGCGGCAACTTTGGCAACCTGCTGCTGATTGTTGCCGGAAATAATTAGCGATGCCAATTTACCGTACGGCGGATAATGCAGCATCTTCCTCGTTGTTTTTTCCAAGGCCGTAAAAGTTTCGCGGTCATGATTAACCAGCGCTTTCAACACATTGTTTTCTGGATACAAAGTTTGCACAAAAACCGTGCCTTTCTTCTCACTGCGACCGGCACGACCGGAAACTTGTGACAACAGCTGATAGGTTTGTTCGGCAGCGCGTAAATCACTCCCCATCAACCCCAAATCGGCATCAACAATGCCCACCAGCGTCAAGTTCGGAAAATGATGTCCTTTGGCGATAATCTGCGTCCCGACCAACACATCGATTTCACGGCGCTCCATTTTGGCAATTACTTTTGAAACGGCGGCAAACGTACCGGCATTATCGCTGGAAAGAATCTCCACTTTGGCATGCGGAAAGCGCATACAAACTTCTTCGGCCACACGCTCCACCCCCGGTCCGCAGGCCGTCAGCCCGTCTTTAGAACCGCAATGCGGACAAACCTCCGGAATATCGTCAATATAACCGCAATGATGACACATCAGGCGACCGGCATTTTTGTGTTCCGTCAGCCACGCACTGCAACTCGGACATTGAATGCGATGTCCGCAATCACGGCATATCAATAACGGTGCATATCCCCGCCGATTTAAAAACAGTACGGATTGCTCGCCTTTAAGAATATTTTGTTCCAAAGCCTGTACCAAACTCGGCGCCAACCACGAAACACCCCACTCGCCTTTTTGCGGTCGATCTTTTTTCAAATCGATAATTTTAATTTCTGGCAAACTGGCCTCGGCATAACGATGTTTCAAATACTCGACGTCGTACTTGCCGTCCTCCACGTTCACAAGTGTTTCCAAATCCGGCGTGGCGGTTGAAAGGATAACCGGAAAATGTTCCGTTTTGGCGCGCACAATTGCCATATCGCGCCCCTGATAATTTACAAAATCTTCCTGTTTATAAGAATGGTCATGGCTTTCGTCAATCACAATCAAGCCTAGATCGGTATGCGGCAAAAACAGGGCCGAACGCGCCCCTACAATCACCTTCACCCGACCTTCGGCCACGGCTTTCCATGTATCGGTGCGCTCTTTA
>JAGCYN010000038.1 GCA_017960745.1 Alphaproteobacteria bacterium
GAAATCCAGCGCCTTATCGGGCGTTCGCTCAGAGCCGCGGTTGATTTAACACAAATGCCGGATGTTTGTATTCAGATTGATTGTGATGTTTTACAGGCCGACGGCGGAACACGTACCGCCTCTATTTCCGGTGCCTTTGTGGCGCTGTATCGGGCTTTGGATAAATTGGTCAAAGAGGGACGCTTGCCGCGTAATCCGGTGCGGGAATTTGTGGCGGCAATTTCCTGCGGTATTTGTAACGGCGAACCGGTGTTGGATTTGGATTATGCCGAGGATTCGCACGCCGATGCCGATACCAATTTTGTGTTGACGGAGAGCGGACGAATTGTTGAAATTCAGGCCACGGCGGAAGGCGCAACTTTTAATGAAACCGAATTTAACGAATTGTTCCGTCTGGCCAAAGCCGGTATCCATCAAATTATTTGCCTGCAAAAACAAATTTTGGGAGTAAAAAATGAAAATTAACGAAATTATCTTTGCCAGTCATAATGCCGGTAAAATCGCGGAAATCCGTCAATTGTTGCAACCGTTGAACATCAAGGTGATTTCGGCGGCAGAAATTGAATTGCCGGACGTGGAAGAAACCGGAACCACATTTGCGGAAAATTCGCTTCTGAAGTCGCAAACCATCGCCAAGATTATCGGCAAACCTTGTATCGCAGACGATTCGGGATTATGCGTTGATGCATTGAATGGCGCGCCGGGAGTTTATTCCGCCCGCTATGCACCGAACCGCGATTTTGACAAGGGAATGGATAAATTGCTGGCGGAAATGGCTGCAAGCGGCAATGCTTCGCGCAAAGCGCACTTTTCCTGTGTGATATCCTTGGCATATCCGGACGGTCATTCGCAACTGTTTGAAGGACGCGTTGACGGCAAAATCGCACCGCAGAAAATGCCGGGCGCTGACGGATTCGGCTATGATCCGCTCTTTGTTCCGGACGGTTATGAACGCAGTTTTGCGCAAATGAGTAAGACCGAAAAAAGCGCCATTTCACACCGCGGTCGCGCAATGCAGAAATTAATCACTTATTTATCATCGTTATAGGAAACAGCATGCCGCATCATATTTACAACATCAGCGCCGGAAAATCATTTGTCGATGAGTTGGCAAAGCATTTTTTGCAACAATATGCCGACAATATGGAAAATTTGGCGCAAGTGCTGTTTTTGATGCCGACGCGGCGTGCCTGCCAAAATTTATCGGATGCATTTGTGCGACAGCGCGGTTTGCAACCGACGATTCTGCCGCGGATAGAGCCGATTGCCGATGCCGAAGATGATGAAGTTTTTCTGTTAAGTGATGAAAAAGTATTAAAAAATATCCAGCCGGCGATGGATGACGGCGAGCGTGCATTGATGTTAACACGGCTGATTTTGCAAAAACCGGATCTCGGCAGTCAGAAAATTTCTTTGGCTCAAGCGTATGCCTTGGCGGAAAATTTGGCTGAGTTGATTGATTTGGCGCATAATCATCATTTAAGCTTTGAGCGGTTGCGCGATTTGGTGCCGGCCGAATATGCCGAACATTGGCAGGAAACACTGAAACTATTGGAAATCATTACCTCGGTTTGGCCGCGCATTTTAGAAGAAAAAAACTTGGTCGATGCGGCTTGGCGCCGACAACAGTTGTTGGCGGCACAGCTGGATATATGGAAGCAAAACAACACTTGGGAAAAAATTGTGGTTGCCGGAACCACAGCCGTTTTTCCGTTTTTGAAAGATATCGTTAAGACGGTGAATACTTTACCGAACGGCGAAATCTTTCTTTACGGCTTGGATTTTTGTTTGGAAGATGAGGCGTGGGACTTCATTGATGAAAATCATCCGCAGTTTGAATTAAAGCAATTGCTGGCCTATTTGGACGTGGAACGTCGGGAAGTACGCCCTTTATCGGAGCAAGAACAGTCGCCGCGGGAAAAATTGGTTTCGGAAATTATGCGTCCGGCCGTTACATCGGCGCAATGGCTGAAATTAAATACCGAGAGTCTGCCGGAAGAAGCTTTCCGCGGCATAAAACTGGTGAATTGCGATGATTTGCGGCAGGAAGCCGATACCGTATCGCTGATTATCAGACAAACGTTGGAAACGCCGGAAAAAACGGTGGCTTTGGTAACCTCTGATCGAAATTTATCGCGTCGCGTGGTTTCCGAACTGAAAAAATGGAATATTCAGGCCGATGATTCTGCCGGTCAGCCGTTGAGCTTAACCCCGATCGGCACATATTTGCGGCTGATTATCAATGCCGTTACCCAAAAAACGCAGACCGCCTTTGTGGCGCTGTTGAAACATCCTTTTACGGCGTGCGGCTATGCTAAAAAAGACTATAATTTATTGGCACGGCGTTTGGAATTGTTTTGGCGCGGCGAAGAGGAAAGTTCACCGGAAATCCGGGATTTTTATCAAAATTTCATGAATTGTTTGTTGCCGTTGCAACATATGTTTGAAGCCGATGTTGCCGACGTGCGGGATATTTTTGAATTGCATGTGCAGACCGCTGAAAAACTTGCCGATACGGTGCAAAAAGAGGGCAAAAAAATTATCTGGCAGAAAGATGCCGGTGCCGTGGCGGCCGAATTTGTCAGTTCTTTTCTGCGGCAATCCGATATTCTGGGCAGTATCGAACTGGCCGACTATGCTTCTTTTTTGACGACGCTTTTGAGTGAAAAAAACGTGCGTCCGCGCTACGGCATGCATCCGCGGGTTAAAATTTTAGGTCCGATTGAGGCCAGATTGGCGCAATATGATGTGATGATTATCGGTGAAGCCAATGAAGGCGCATGGCCGCGGTTGCCGAATGCCGATATGTGGATGTCGCGCCCGATGAAAAAAGATTTCGGCTTACCTTTGCCGGAATATGCAATCGGGGTGATGGCGGCAGATTTTGCGCACATTATGAATGCGCCGGAAGTATATATTACCCGTGCCGAAAGAATTGACGGCACCCCAACGAAAAAATCTCGGTGGTGGTTGCGTTTTGAAACGGTAATTCAGGCAAATTTTGCGGCCGATAAATCTCGTTATGCGTTTTTGTATGAGAAAAAATTGACGCAGTGGAGTAAAATGCTGACACGCGCCGATCACTACAAAATGCTGGAAGCGCCGCATCCGTGTCCGCCGGTTGAAAAACGCCCGCGTCGACTGTCGGCCAGCGGTATTGAAAAACTGTTGCGCGATCCGTATGCGGTTTTTGCTCGCTACATTCTGTCGTTAAAGCCGCTTGATGATTTGGATCACGAGCAAAATCAGGCAGATTTCGGCAACATCATGCACCGGGTTTTGCAAAATTATAACGACCAAAACCGCGGTCAGCTGAGCGAAGATGTTGAAGCACAATTGTTGCGTTTGGGGCGCAAAGAATTTGCCGACAGTCATTTGCCGGCCGATAAAATGGCATTTTGGTGGCCGCGTTTTGAACAATCGGTTAAATGGTATATTCAGACCGAAAAACAATATCGACCGGATGTTTGTTTGTTGCATAACGAAACCGAAGGACAATTTGCCTTTGATGCTCCTGCCGGCAAATTTACCGTGACGGCCAAAGCGGATCGTGTGGATGAAACCAAAGACGGATACTTGAATATTTTAGACTACAAAACCGGACGCAAACGCACGGTGAAAGAAATGCTTGCCGGCAAAGCACCGCAGTTGCCGTTGGAGGGATTGATTGCCGAACACGGCGGTTTCCCGCATATCCCGGCGAAAAAGGTAAACAGTATGCGTTATTGGGATTTCAGAGATAAAGAAGTGATTGCCAATTCGGCAGACAGCGCTGCTGCCATTGCCAAAACCGAAGATGTTGTGGCGCGTCTTATTGCCCGATTCGATAATCCCGAACAGCCGTATTTATCAAAACCGATAGCTTCCAATGCGCCGGATTATTCCGATTATGACCATTTATCACGCTTTTCGGAATGGTCGGTCAGAGATGATAAAGAGGATAAAACAGATGAAAACTAAGGCGCAATCAATAACGGAAAATCGTCGTTTGCGGGGTGAAAGAGCCTCCATGCAACAGATGGAAGCCGCCAATCCGCAGTTTTCGGTGTGGGTGGAAGCTTCGGCCGGTACCGGCAAAACCAAGGTGTTATCGGATCGGGTTTTGCGCCTGTTGTTGGATGGCGTTAATCCGATGCGTATTCTGTGTTTGACCTATACCAAAGCCGCGGCGGTGGAAATGAGCAGCCGTATTTCCGAACGCTTGAGCAAATGGTCGGTTATGTCCGATTCGGATTTGGAAGACGGATTGAAGAAAATTTTGCCGCCGGAAAAGCATCATTCCGAAGCTTTGCAAAAATATAAGGAAGTCGCCAGAACTTTGTTCGCGGTGTTGCTGGATACGCCGGGCGGTATTAAAATTCAAACCATTCACAGCTTCTGTCAGGAAATTTTGAAGCGTTTTCCGTTGGAAGCCGGTGTAACACCGTATTTTGACATTCTTGACGATGCCGATTCGACTTTGGCACTTAAGCAAATCTGCAGTGAAATAGTTGATGAAAATATTGCCGTGGCGCCGATTGTTCGTGAAAATATCAACTATTTGACACAGCAGTTGAAAGAAAAAAGCTTCGCCGATGTGATGAAAGTGATTACCGATAAACGTCATCAAATCATGGAAAAAATGCGTGTTCACGGCGGTTTGGAGGGCTTTAAACAAGACTTGGCTTCACGTTTGAAAGTGCGGCCGGATGATGATGTTGATAAAACCATTGCAATGCTGATGCGAAATATTGACAAGTCTCAGCGGTGTGAAGATGTTGAAGCATTGCTCCACGGCAAGATAACGGATTTGAAAAAAGCCGAATTGCTGCAGCAAGTATTGGATAGCGGTTGCCGCCCGGAAGACTTTTACAAATACGCCGATATCTTTTTAACCGAAGGTAAAATTCGTGACAAATTGGCCACAAATGATGCACAAAAATTTGATGAAAACGTTGTGTCGAGAATGCAGCTTGAAGCCGAGCGTGTTTTGGAGACGCTGGAAAAATGTCAACGAATTAAATTGTATAAAGCAACGGCGGCAGTATTTACCGTTGCCGGCGCTTTGCATGAAAAATATGAAAATTTCAAGCGCACACACGCCAAATTGGACTATGAAGATTTGATTTTATTGACCGGCAATCTGTTGTCAGATCCGTCGGTTTCGGCATGGGTTTTGTATAAACTGGATGGCGGTTTGGACCATATTTTGCTTGATGAAGCGCAAGATACGTCGCCGGAACAATGGAAAATCGTGCAATATCTGAGTGATGAATTTTTTGCCGGTGCGGGTGCCGGAAAAAATAAGCGGACGGTGTTTGCCGTGGGCGACCGCAAGCAATCAATTTACAGTTTTCAGGGAGCGGATCCGACGAAATTCGATATTATGGCGCGGTATTTTGCCGATAAGGCGCAATCGGATTTCAAAAAAATCAATTTGGACGTTTCTTTCCGTTCGACAGCCGCCGTTTTGGATACCGTCAATCAGTTGTTTGCCGATCCCGAAGTGGCAGACGGTGTAACGGCGGAAAACGAAACCGTTCACCATTTACCGTATCGTATCGGTGAATTTGGACACGTTGAAATTTGGCCGCTGATTGTACCGGATAAGGAAGATGAAAAAACAACCAACACCGATGTTCAGTTGCCGCCGATGGAAATGAAACGAAAGGTTTCCGTTCGTGCCAAACTGGCTCAGAAAATTGCCGAGCAAATCAAAAAGATGGTCAACGAAAATACCGGTGGTAAAAAACTTCATTATCGGGATTTTATGGTTTTGGTCCAGCGTCGCCGCAGCTTTGTGACGGAATTTATAAGGGCATGCAAGACTGCCGGTGTGCCGATTTCGGGCGCGGATAAATTAAAACTTTCTGAGCAGATAGCGGTGCAAGACTTAATATCGCTGGGCAAGTTTTTGTTGTTGCCGAATGATGATTTGGCGTTGGCGGAGGTTTTGAAATCGCCGCTTTTCGGACTGGATGACGATGATTTATTGGAATTATGCTACGGTCGCAAAGGGGCGCTGTTATGGTCAAAACTTTGCGATCATCCGAAATATGCCGCCGTTTATGCACAGCTGCAAGAATTAACGACAATGCTCGATTTTGTCAGACCTTATGAACTTTATAACCATGTTTTGACCAAAATGAACGGGCGTGCCAAATTTGTTGAAAGAATGGGTTTGGATGTTGAAGATGCACTTGATGAATTTATCAATTTAACCATCAATTTTGAACGGGAAAATGTGCCGAGTCTGCAGAATTTCATTGTATGGATGAGCAAAAATGAAATCGAGATCAAGCGCGAAACGGAACAAAACGATACCGATGCGGTTCGAATTATGACGGTGCACGGTTCAAAGGGTTTGCAGGCACCGGTTGTTTTTTTGCCGGATACGGTCGTCTGCAAAACGGTTAATCGCAGCATGAATTTGTTGTGCGATGGCGATGAAGCATATTTTCCGTTGTCCAGAGATTATTATGATGAAAATTGCAACATGATCAATAAAACGGAAAATTGTCGCAATATGGAAGAATATCGCCGCCTGTTGTATGTGGCTTTAACCCGCGCCGAAGATCAGTTGTTTATTTGCGGTTACGGCAATAAAGAAGAAAAAAGCGTCAAAGAGCAGGCCTGGTATAAGTTATGTAAACATACGTTGCAGGAAATTGCGCAGGAACAGGCAGAAAATCTGGTGTTTGAATGTGCCGACGAAACCGGCGTCGCAACGCCACAAACCGAAGCAGATGATAACGATATTTATCCGGTGGAAGATTGGGTAAGGCGTGATGTGGCGGCGGAAGATGCGCTTGCCAAGCCATATACACCGTCCAAATCGGAAGAGGCGGAAGATGAGGATTCGTCTTCGCCGTTGGAAGAAAAAGGCAATTATTATCGCCGCGGAACCATTATCCATAAGTTGTTGCAATTTTTGCCGCAGAATAAAGAAAATGCCGCCACGATTATCAGCGAATTTTTGCAAAAAAATGCGCCGGATTTCAGTTTGTATCAACAACAGCAGATTGCTCAAGAAGTTTTGCAGTTGCTGGGCAATAAAGAGTTTGCGGACCTTTTCGGACCGTGTGCGCGTAACGAAGTGCCGATTATGGGAGAGGTTGACGGTAAAATTATCTCTGCACAGCTCGATAAATTGGTGATTTTGCCGCATAAAATTATGATTGTCGATTACAAAACCAACCGTCCGGCGGCCAAAGATATGACCGACACGCCGGCGTCTTATGTCAAACAATTGCAGGTGTACGCTCGTCTGGTGCAGAAAATTTATACCGATCTGCCGGTTGAAAGTTATATTTTATGGACTAATGAAGCCAGATTGATGCGGGTGTTTTAAAAACATAAAATTATGCTTGCCTTTAATCGGAAAAATAAGTAACTATATATCTAAGACTACCAAGTCAAAGCAAATAAGATGTTCATAAACAAGGAGAAAAGTAATGACGCAACCGTTAACAGATAGCCAATTTTCTGAGAAAGTGTTAAATTCAAAAGGATTGGTGTTGGTGGATTTTTGGGCCGAATGGTGCGGACCGTGCCGCCAATTGGGACCGATTTTGGAAGAAATTGACAGCGAAATCGGTGATATGGTCAGCATTTATAAAATGAATGTTGATGATTCGCCGGAAGTTGCCAGCCAATTCGGCATTCGCAGCATTCCGACCATGTTTTTATTTAAAGACGGCAAGCAAGTTGATTCCAAAGTCGGTTTGAATACACAATCGACTATTCAGTCTTGGATTGAATCATACAAATAAACTTGTTGCAAACAAAACCAAAGCCTCCGTTCGGGAGGCTTTTTTTGTTTTCGGAAAATGTGTTCGTAAATTTTTTACAGAATCTGCTTGCATTTATAAAATGTTTATGATAAAAGAGCCGAGAAAATAATCTCTCTTATGTATGAGCGCCAGCGCTTCCGTAGTAAGAGAACCGTATCAATCCGCTTTGTCATACAAAGCACAGACATGAAAGGAATAACGTCATGAGACATGGTGACGGACATAGAAAATTTAATATGCCGAAAAGTCAGAGAAGAGCTTTGTTCTCTAACTTGACATCTGCATTGTTGGAACATGAACAAATCACAATTACGTTGACACGCGCCAAAGAATTGAGAACTTTTGCCGATAACATGATTACGTATGCGAAAAAAGGTGATTTAAACAGCCGCCGCTTGGCGAGCGCTTTCTTGCGCAACGATGAAGTTGTTTCTAAATTGTTTTCAACATTGGCTGAACGCTACAAAAACCGCAACGGCGGTTATACCCGCGTTTTGAAAGCCGGTTTCCGTTATGGTGACTGCGCACCGATGGCTGTTATTGAATTGGTTGAACGTGATGTAAACGCTAAAGGCGCTAAAGATTTGGCTCGCGTTGCTGCTGAAAAAGCCGCTGCCGCCGAAGCCGAAAAAGCCGAAAGTGAAGCATCTGCAGAAGCCGCTAAATAATTACGGTTTGAACAACAACAAAAAACTCCGCTTAGTTGAGCGGAGTTTTTTTTATCAGTCAGGCATATTGAGTTTGGGGAAAATTTGTTGATTCGGATATAAAAAAAGCTCCTAATAACATAGAAGCTCTGTCAAACACTTAAATGTTCAAATTACATACCGCGTGCGCCCGTTGCTTGGCGTCCGCCTGCAGCTAAATCTTCACGGCCGTTAGCCAAATGCTTGGCAACCGGTGTCGGTGTAACCCGTGTACCATAACCATCGGCGATTTTTCCTTCTTTGAAAGAAGAAATACTTAAAGTATTCGCACGACTGGTCGGTAAGACATGAGTAGCATCATCCTTGCACAACTCAATCGGATTATACTCCGCAAATTTCTGTCTATTTGACATTGTTCTTCTCCATACAAAAATCTATCTTTTGTCTAACATTAACATGTATATAAAGTTTTGTCAAGTATTTTTTGCAATATTTTCGCAAATATTGTGGTTAAAGTAATCTTTTTATTATACAAAATCAAGAAAGAATACTAAATTAGACACATAAAGTTTAATATAGGATGCAAGATGTCTTTATTTAAGTCAATAGCAACATTCGGCGGGTTTACGCTAATCAGCAGAATTACGGGCTTTTTGCGCGATATGGTTTTGGCAAATTTGCTCGGTGCCGGTGCTATGGCAGATGCCTTTGTGGTGGCGTTTAAGTTGCCGAATTTGTTCCGCAGTTTATTTGCCGAAGGTGCCTTTACCAGTGCGTTTGTGCCGCTTTTTTCGCAAAAGTTGGTCAGCGACGGCCGCAAGAAATCACTTTTCTTTGCGGCACAGGCAATCGCGGTGTTGATTGTGTTTGCGGCGCTGTTTGTGTTGCTGTTTGAAATTTTTATGCCGTGGGTTGTGGATATCTTGGCGCCGGGGTTTGCCGGAGACGCCGATAAGATGTCGCTGGCGGTGGTTTTATGTCGCATTACCTTTCCGTTTTTGTTTTTTATTTCGATTGTGTCGTTTCAGGGCGGTATTTTAAATTCGTTTGAAAAATTTGCGGCACCGGCATCTGCGCCGATTATCTTGAACTTGACGATGATTTTTTCCGCATTCGTTTTGGTACCGTTTATGCCGACGGCGGCACACGGAATAGCTTTAGGTATTACCATTGCCGGTATTTTGGAAATGCTTTATCTGCATTTTGCGCTCAGAAAAATAGATGTTCGGATACATCCGTATATTCACATTTTCAAAATTATGCACAATCCGGAAATCAAAATGCTGTTTAAGCGTATTGCCCCGGGCGTGGTCGGCGCCGGTATTTATCAAATCAATATGATGGTTGATACCATTATTGTTTCGCTGGTCGGGACCGGTGCAATTTCGTGGCTTTATTATGCAAACCGGCTGCAACAGTTGCCGTTGGGCGTTATCGGTGCCGCCATCAGTGTGGCATTGTTGCCGATTTTATCAAAACATTTAAAAGCCGGCGATACGGTGCAGGCACAAAGCACACAAAACAAGGCGATTGAATACGGATTGTTGCTGTCATTTCCGGCGGCGGTGTTGTTGATTGTGTTGGCCGAACCGATTGTGCAGTTGCTGTTTCAACACGGCAAATTTTTATCTTCGGATGCACGGCAAACGGCGCTGGCGGTTATGGCTTATTCGGTCGGCTTGCCGTGCTATGTGATGGTTAAGGCGTTAATGCCGAATTTCTTTGCGCGCGGTGATACGGTTACGCCGGTGAAATACAGTGCGGTTGTCTTTTTAACAAACTTAACGTTTAACCTGATTTTGATGCACTATCTCGGTCACGTCGGTATTGCTTGCGCCACCACAATTGCGGCCTTTGTTTCATTATTGCAGTATATATGCGGGCTGAAAAAACGCGGCTTCTGGCAGTTTGATCGAGAACTGATAAAAAAGATGCTGAAAATCGTGTTTATATCACTGCTGATGGGGGCTTGCGTTTATGGCGTCGATATGCAAATAGCGCCGCTGTTGCCGGCCGGAAAATTATTGTTGCTGATACGCCTTGCGGTTTTGGGTATCTTCGCTCTTGCAATTTTCTTAATAATGGCTAAACTATTTGCAGTAATCAATTTTAATGACATTCTTAACATGATGAGGAGGAAACATGGCCAGACAACAAAATAAATCCTCAAATAAGCACGTTAAAAAAACGGCTTCGAAATTGGAAAATCAAGCAATCATTGAAGAAAAAGTCGAAGAAGAAATCAAACAGACGCCGATAGTACCGGATGAACCGGAGAAAAAGAAAATTCAGCCGTCTGAAATAAAAGATTTTTGTCTAAATAAAGTGCGCACCTTGGCGGCGAAAACAAAAGAAAAGATTCCGACTGCCTCGATAAAGGATTTAGGTGCCAAAACCGCGCAAAAAGTAAAGTCGCTGCCGTATAAAGAAAAAGGCAAACAAGCTTTGAACGGGCTGAAACAAGGTGCCGATCAGTGCGGCAAAAAAATCAAAGCGGTGAATTGGCGCGGTGTCGGCGGCAAAATAAACGGTTGGTGGCAAAAAGTCAAAACCTGCAAACTCAAAGATGTTTGGC
>JAGCYN010000039.1 GCA_017960745.1 Alphaproteobacteria bacterium
CAATCGGGCATTGGAACAGGAAAAAGATTTGCCGCAATATGTGCGCGACGGCGGTTTTATTGCCGAGGGTTTCAGCGCCGAACTGGATGCGGCACGGCAAATGCGCGATCGCGGACACAGCTATATTATGAATCTGCAAGGCAAATACGCCGAACAAACCGCCATTGATCATTTGAAGATTAAGTATAACAATGTGGTCGGGTATTTTATTGAAGTGCCGAATAAAAACGCCAAGCAACTGTTGGATAATCCGGAATTTATTCATCGGCAATCGGTGTTGAATGCCGTGCGCTTTACCACCGCTGAATTGAGCGAACTGGAAAATAATTTGCGTGGCGCCAATGAAAAAGCCTTGGCGATGGAAGTGGAAATTTATAATCGCCTGGTGCGCGATGTTTTGGTTTGTGCCGATGATATCGGCAGAGCCGCGGCGGCGGTATCGACGCTTGATGTGGCGGCCGCAGCGGCAGATTTGGCCTTGGAAAACAACTATTGCCGACCGCGTCTTGATGACAGTCTGGTTTTCGAAGTTGAAAACGGACGGCATCCGGTGGTTGAAGAGGCACTTCGTAAAAATAACGAAGGACCGTTTATCGGTAATGATTGTCGTTTGAGTGTTGAAGATAACCGGATTTGGCTGTTGACCGGACCGAATATGGCCGGTAAGTCAACTTTTTTGCGTCAGAACGCCATTATTGCCATCATGGCGCAAGCCGGTTTATATGTACCGGCCAAATCGGCGCATATCGGCATTGTTAATCGGCTGTTTTCGCGTGTCGGTGCTTCCGATGATTTGTCGCACGGTCGTTCAACCTTTATGGTGGAAATGGTGGAAACCGCTTCAATTTTGAACCGTGCCGATGAGCGTTCTTTTGTGATTTTGGATGAAATCGGACGCGGCACGGCGACTTTCGACGGACTGTCCATTGCTTGGGCAACCGTGGAATATTTGTATGAAGTCAATCGTTGTCGCGCCCTGTTTGCCACCCATTATCACGAATTGGCCGAGTTATCCGAACGGATGCCGGCGTTAACGTTGCATTGTATGAAAATTAAAGAATTTAAGGATCAGGTGGTCTTTTTGCACGAGGTCATCGATGGTGCCGCCGATCGTTCATACGGTATTCATGTGGCAAAATTGGCCGGTCTGCCGGCCGCGGTAATTAACCGCTCAAAAGAAGTTTTGCGGCGATTGGAAGAAAACGGGCAACGTCGTGATGCCGCCGATTTGGCCGCTGAGTTGCCGTTGTTTTCTTTCGTCCGGGAAGAAGCAAACGGGCGCAAAACATCACCGCTGGAAGAGGCTTTGAACCGGATTGATCCGGACGAGTTGACGGCGCGTGAGGCGTTGGATAAGTTGTATCAATTAAAAGAACTGATGAAAGAAAAATAAATGGAAGTCAAAAAATATTTCGCCGATTACACGGCATTTATCGATTCGGTAACCAGTGAAGTTTCGCGCAGTGATGAAATTTTTACCGAGCGGTTTCATAAATTATCACAGGATTTGAACGGCAATTATTCACGCTTGGATAACGCTATTGCCGGATTGGCAGGCGAAAGCGGCGAGGTGGCCGATGTGTGGAAAAAGGTTAAGTACCATAACCTGGATTATACGCCGGAAGTTAAAGATCGTTTTATTAAAGAACTCGGCGATGTTTGTTGGTATTTGTTCCAGACGGCATTCGCTTTGGGCGTGCCGATGGATG
Organism: Alphaproteobacteria bacterium; assembly: GCA_017960745.1. GTDB lineage: Bacteria > Pseudomonadota > Alphaproteobacteria > RF32 > CAG-239 > RUG410. The sequence goes on from JAGCYN010000039.1 coordinate 1,710, forward strand.
AGATTATCGGTCGCAATATCGAGAAATTAAAAGAGCGGCATCCGCATGGTTTTTCTTCGGTTTATCTAAAAGATAAAAAGGACTGATCAATGTCGGATATTGTAGGTGTTCTTCTGCCGTTGCCTTTTGACGCGCCGTTCGATTATATTTGCGAACAGCCCGTTGAAGTCGGTCGGTATGTGACCGTGCCGTTCGGTAAGGACACACAAATCGGCATTGTCTATAAAATCGGTGCATCGTCAGATTTAGATACCTCTAAAATTAAAAAAATTATCAAATATCACGATTTTCCGCCGTTGTCGGCAGCCATGATGCAGTTTATGGAATGGGTGGCGCGCTATAATATGGCACCGCTCGGCATGGTACTGAAAATGGTGATGAGTGTCCGCGCCGCCTTTGAGCCGAGCCCGATGAATGTGTTATATACATTATCCGGCAAAACGTTGGCTGAAGCCAAACTGAAAAATTCAGATGCACGCTGGCATGTGATGGATTTATTGCAACATGCGCCCTATACCCGTCAGGAAATTGCTCAAGGTGCCGGTGTCAGTCAAAGCGTGATTAAAACCTTGATTGATGCCGAAGTGTTGAAACCGATCTATATTGAAAACAAAGCGGAATTTTTGGAGCCGATCGGTGATTATACGGCCGTGCAGTTGAATGCCGAACAGCAACGTGCCGCCGATTCGCTGTGCCGCAAAATCGGTGCCGGTTTTTCGGTAACGCTGTTGGACGGTGTAACCGGTTCCGGTAAAACGGAAGTTTATTTTGAAGCGGTGGCCAAGACTTTAAGCATGGGTAAACAAGTGCTGATTTTGGTGCCGGAAATTTCGTTGACCAGTCAATGGCTGGAGCGTTTTCAAAAGCGATTTGGCGTGCGACCGGCCAACTTGCATTCCGGCCTAAGTATTAAAGAGCGCACCGATACATGGAAAGCCGTGGCCGAAGGTCGGGTGAAGGTGATTGTAGGGGCGCGTTCGGCCCTGTTTTTGCCGCATACCGATCTAGGCTTGATTGTGATTGACGAAA
>JAGCYN010000040.1 GCA_017960745.1 Alphaproteobacteria bacterium
ATTATGCCGGCGATATTTTATATCCGGCACTCAAAAAATATGCGCTGGCAACCGGGGAATATCAAAAAATAAAAAACGACGGCTATCAGCTGCATAACGTTCGGATTACCAATGCCGTGCGCTGCGTGCCGCCGCAAAATAAGGTTACCGCTGACGAAATCGGGGCTTGTCGTTCTTATCTTAAAGATGAAATTGCCGCCATGCCGCACTTAAAAATTATTCTTTCACTCGGTGCGGTTTCGCACGGCGCGGTTCTTCAAGCCTTGGGATATAAAAAATCGGCCTTCAAATTTGCACACGGCGCCGAACATAACCTGAATTTGCATCAAATAATTCTGATCGATTCGTATCACACATCGCGTTATAACATCAACACCGGCGTTTTAACCGTGCCGATGTTTGATGCGATTGTCAAACGAACGGTCGCTCTTCTGAAGGGGCTTTAAAATCGGCGACACCGGACACATTTTAAACAGGGTGGCTCGTTATTAAGATATTGTTGAGATTTTTCGGTTATACTAAACAGTCGAAAAATATGAGGTCAAAATGCTGAAAAAGTTGTTTTATCTTTGCGGAATGATATCGTGGCTGGCAAGCACTGCTGCTTTTGCCGCTTCCGCCGATATTCAGCAAACCGAAAACACGACCATTCAACTTTTTCGCCATAACGATAATGAAATGATTGCCAAGGTATCAATGAAACCTGACTGGCATATCTATTGGAAAAATCCCGGCGAAATCGGCAAACCGACCCTGATCAGTGCCGACAACAACGAAGCCGAAATCATCAATCAATCGGTACCGCAAATTCATACGGTTTATGAATTGATGCAGGAATACATTTACGAAAACACCGCTTATTTTGCGCTGCACACCGATAATCCGAACCCGATACTGACCTTTGATTTTGTGGAATGCAACGATGTTTGCCAGCCGGACAGTTTAACCTTTAACACCGCCGACATCTCACCCGTTACCGAACATGAGTGGCAGAAAATTAAGACCGAAGCCGAAGCCACCTTCCCGCAAAAAATTACCCTCACCAGCCCGTTGCATCACAACGAAATTTCTTTTCCGTACACCGAAGATGCGGATATTGCTTTTGTGCCGGCAGAGCATGATGTGGTTGAACCCGAAACCGTTACTTTTGAAAAAAAGGATGATATCATCCATGTAAAATGGTTGAACACGGACGAAGCCAAATTACAACAAGCGTTAATTATCACACCGCAGCAGGCCTATCTGGCTGATATAACCTACCAGAATGAACAACTCGGCGAAATCGTTTATATTTTATTGTTGGCGTTTTTCGGCGGCATTATCCTGAACGCCATGCCATGCGTTTTCCCGATTTTAAGTCTTAAAATTTTTACGTTGATTAAACAGCGTCGTCGCCGTAAACCTTGGAAAGAAGCACTTCAATACACCTGCGGCGTTGTCTTTTCATTTTGGCTGTTAACGGCGTGTATTGTCTATTTAAAAAATCAGGGCGAAGCCATCGGCTGGGGTTTTCAACTGCAATCCCCGCTGTTTGTTGCCGTTATGATGCTGATTTTCTTTGTGCTGTTTTTGAGCATGATGGAGTGGCTGCATTTTCCTGCAATCAGCAATCGTTTCATTTACCGCTGGGCTTCTGTCAACGCTTTCGCAACCGGATTTTTTGCGGTTTTAATTGCCAGTCCGTGCACCGGACCGTTTATGGGCGCGGCCATCGGTTATGCCTTTATGCGTTCAAACACGGAAATTTTCGGTGTCTTTACCGCGTTGGCGCTCGGCTACGCACTACCTTATGCGCTCATTGAACTCTATCCGCAAAAAATTAAACAAATTCTCCCGAAACCGGGAAAGTGGATGACACGCGTCAAAATGTTTCTGGCAATTCCGTTGTTGCTGACGGCGATTTGGCTCGGTGCTATTTTATACAAACAGCTCGGTACATCTACCGCTTCATCTGCCGATGACCTGCAATGGCTTCCTTATAACAGCGAGGAAATTATGCAGCTCAATGAAGAAAAAGCCAATATTTATATTGATTTCACCGCCGATTGGTGCCTCACCTGCAAATTTAACGAAAAGCTGACTTTGCAAGGGGATAATTTCCGCCGTTTTGTAGAAGAAAATAACGTTCGATTATACGTTGCCGACATGACGGAAGATAACGATGAATACATAAATGCCTTAAATACTTACGGGCGCAGCAGTATTCCGACTTACATTTATTACAGCAACGGAAGCTATAAAGTTCTGCCGGTTTTCTTTGGTATCAATTCTTTGCAAAATTAAATTTTAGACTGCCGGGAAAAACATTGTCTGATGTAGCGCATCCAATGTTTCCACTGATATTTTAACCATTTTACGGTATCGGTTTCATAATATAACATCGGAAATTCCGCCACTTTCAAACCGACGGTTTGCTGTTTATAAACAATAAAAATCTTCATCATGCGCTCAGCCAAAAAACCGTATGCACGGCGCTGATAGCTGTCCCTTGTTGCCACATCCTGCTGCGATTGCCGTTCCACTTCAAATAATATATCAAACAGCCACGCGGCATATTCATCAAACAATTCTTTGCGTGCCACCAAAATATTGGTCATATACGATTGTTTGCCGTCTTTTAAAACCTTTTTAGCCGTTTCTTCCATCTCCGGATATTTCTGCGTTAAAACAGCCAACATACAGTCCATATCTTTTACGACATGTTCGGCGGCATACCCTTGATAAACCGACGGTCGACTATCTTTTATGCGGCGCGGCAGTTGCACCGGCAACAAAACATCATACCGCTGTAACAACTTTCTGATATGTTCCGCCTTTAATCCGTATGTCTCGGCAAAATCATCGGTAAAGCAATGAAATTTTGTATCCTTGGTCCGTAAATTTAAATAACGTCGGTAGTGAAACAGACCGACAATATCTTCATGAACATTTTTCCATATCCAATACGTTGCGGTCAACTCGCAAAAAGAGATATTTTTTTCCGAAATATTGTCCCCGCTGTCATCACCAATCATCGGCAACGCCACCTTTGAATTTTTCTTTCCGACTTGTATAGGCTGAAAAATTTCACCGTGCGGCTCCGGAAATGATTTATGATAGCAAACATATAACTTCATTTTCACTATCCTTTAAATTCCAAAGCCACAACATAGGTTTCAACCGAATCTTTTCGGCTGGCATCAGGCTTATAATGGCAAACTTTTTTAAAATGTTTTTTCATATCATTCAGCAAATTTTCTTCCGTGCCGCCTTGAAAGACTTTGGCAATAAAAATACCGCCGACCGCCAAAATTTCTTTGGCAAATTCGTAGGCGGCTTCCACCAAATTCAAGGTTCGTAAGTGATCCAGTTTTTGCTGTCCCGTTGTGTTTGCCGCCATATCGCTCATCACCACATCAGCCGGTCCGTGAAGCAAAGCCTTGATTTTATCCGGTGCATCGGGAGCCGTAAAATCCTGTTGCAGTAAAGTGGCACCGTTAATCGGCTCGGTCGGCAATAAATCCATTCCGACAATTTCACCGTTTCCTTTATTTCGGAACGCGGCAACCTGCGTCCAACCGCCCGGCGCACAACCCAAGTCGACAATGCGTTTACCGACACCCAAAAAATGATATTTTTCATCAAGTTGAATCAACTTAAAAGCGGCACGAGAACGATATCCCTGCCGTTTTGCCTCAGCTACATAAGGATCATTCAACTGTCGTTGCAGCCAACGATTTGATGATACGGTATTGTATTTGGCATTCTTAACCTTTACCGCAAGCATCTTACGGCCGCGTACCACTTTTGCCGAATGTGTTAACTGTGCTGCCATTTATGTATCAAGTCCTCAATAATCGCTTCCATGGCGCCTTTCAGCGAAGCTGTTATTAAATCCAGTTGCAACTCATCATAAACCATTTTAAAAATAACGCAAGCGGCGATAAAAATCGGCGCCCGATTTTCGCCGATATACGGGTTGACCGCCATTTTTTCAAACGATGAATGAAAAATTTTATCGATTTGAGCATCAATCCGTTTTGTTGTCTGCGTCATACCATCAGCATTTTCTCGCTTATAAACACCGGTTTCGGCAATCATACTCATTAAACGCAACGGCGTACTCGAGGTGGCAATAAAACTGCATTGCTTGCGATACATATCAAATTCGGAATTAATTAAAAATTCCTGCGTATATTTTTTGATTTCGGCCCGCAAGGCCGCCGCTTTGCTTTCATCATATTCAAGCAAATCAAAAGCTTCCGCTGCTGTTCTGGCACCCCATGGAATTGAAAGCGTATATATAATTTTCGGCTCATTTTCATTGGTAGCCAAAGTCAATTCGGTCGAGCCGCCGCCCAAATCATACACAAATACATACGGCATATTTGGATCGGCATTCAGTCTTGCCCCCTTAAGATTCAGCACCGCCTCTTCCCGTGCCGAAATAATATCCATTTTGATGGAACTCAATTCTTCAACCGAGCGGATAAACTGCTCACCGTTAACCGCCTTCCGGCAAGCCGCGGTAGCAATCGCGCGATAATCGCCGACGGCGTAATCTTTCATTTTTTCGGCGAATGCACACAAACATGACAATCCGCGTTCAATAGCCTCATCGCTGAATTCTCCCGTGCCGATGAGACCTTCTCCGAGTTTTGTAACCACCGAATCCCGATACAACTGCGTTCCGTTCAAATCCGTAATTTTCAAACGACAGGAATTGGTTCCCAAATCAATGGCGGCAACGCACTTAACAGACATTTTTATCTCCTTTTTCTGAACGGATGACGGTAGCGTCCGTCCTTGCGAAAATAATTATTCTTTTGATGATGTATCATATCCAAAAGCATTCCTTCGCGAATACCGCGATCGGCAATCGTAATTTCCGAAACCGGCCAAAATTGGCACAATGCCTCAATAATTGCGCATCCCGAAATCGTCAAATCGGCCTTTTGCTTGCCGATACACGAATGGCGGCATCGACCTTCGTAGCCGATTGTTTTAATCCGATTAATCACTTTGGTAATTTCGGCACCGGATAAAGCCAATCCGTCAACCGCCGCCCGATTATAGCGCGACAAATTCAAATGCACGGCACCAAGCACCGTCACGGTGCCGGAAGTACCGATAATTTGAATTTCCTGATTTTGAATAGCCTCATGGATGTGATATTTGTCTTCAAATTCCTGTAATATTTTCTGCGTCCGTTCCACAATGGTATTATAGGCCAGCGTGGTCATATCGTGTGCCGGAAAAGCCTCGGCAATGGTAACCACGCCATATGGCAACGACACGAATCCTTCAATAAAAGTTTTACCGGTTTCGGTAATCCGTGCCAACGAAATTTCGGTTGAACCGCCACCGATATCAAACACCAATGCTCTCTTAATCATCCGGTTCAACAGCGGCATACAACCGACCACGGCCAACCG
>JAGCYN010000041.1 GCA_017960745.1 Alphaproteobacteria bacterium
TTGTTGTTTTTGCCAAGAACACTGCTTATGATAAAATCAATCTGATTAAGGAGTAAAAGATGAAAATTACGGTTCTGGGTTCCGGTTCGGCTTATGGAATGCCGACAATGTTTAATATGTGGGGGAACGCTGATGCGTCTAATCCGCAAAATCGTCGGACGCGTGCTTCGGTGTTGTTGGAAGACGAGGGACGGTCAATTTTGATTGACGCCGGTCCGGAAGTGCGGTTGCAAATCAACGGCAATAATGTCAGCAATTTAGATGCCGTGTTCATCACGCACAGCCATTATGACCACATCGGCGGTATTCCGGAATTGCCGCGTGCCGCTAAGAATTTATGTCATCCCATCGAAATTTTTGCCGCGGCAGATACCATGCAGGAATTGCGCCGTTGCTATAACTTTTTGTTTGAAGACGGCAAGGATGTTGAGCCGGAAAAGCAAAATCTGCGTTGGTCTGTTTTGCCGAACAGTGGCAAATTTTCGGCCGTCGGTTTGGAATTTGAAACTTTATTGTTTCCGCATCATCATATTTTTTCTTCCGCCTTCCGTTATCAAAATTTTGCTTATGTAACCGATTGGCAGGAATTTCCGGAAGGTTGTGACGAGTTTCTGTGCGATTTGGAATTGTTGATTGTGGAATGCAATAACGGTGTTGATACCGAAACACAGAACGGACACGCCAATATTGCCAAGATTTTGCAGATTAAAGAAAAATTTCAGCCGCGACATATTGTTTTGACGCACTTGTCAACGCGCGCCGATGATGTCGCCTTACGTCAGGTTTTGCCGGATAATTGCACGCTGGCTTACGACGGTATGATTTGGCAACTCTAAGCCGAGCAGGGGCTTGTATTTATCGGCTCCGACTGTCGGATTATCCTCACTTCGTTCATTTCACGGCGCTCATCGGCTTGCAGCCGACCGCCATACTCCCGTCTGGCTCTCGATTGTAGTCGAACCAACTTCTCGTTGGTTCTCATCTCGCCATCTGGTAGCAATAAAAAAAACCTCCCAAAAGGGAGGTTTTTTTTATTGGCTCCGACTGTCGGATTCGAACCAAGGACCAATCGGTTAACAGCCGATTGCTCTACCGCTGAGCTAAGTCGGAATAATTTTGGAGGCCGGTACCGGAATTGAACCGATATAGAAGGATTTGCAGTCCTCTGCATGAGCCATTCTGCCAACCGGCCAGTTCGTTACGAAAGTACCAAACTCACTCAACAGAAGTCATTTATACGCATTTTTTTTCAAAGGTCAATCATTTTTTTATAAAAATTCGTATTTTTTTTATGTTTGTGTAAAACTCTCTTTTTTATTAGCTATATTTTTTACAGATATTATATACTCAGAACAGTTTTTAATGGAGAAAACAATGAAATTGGCAATTGCTTCCGATCACGGCGGTTTTGCGCTGAAACAGGATATTTTGCAACATTATGCACAATATCAGTGGCTTGACTTGGGCACCTATTCCGAAGAATCGGTGGATTATCCGGATTATGCTCAGAAAATGGCGGATGCCATCCGTAGCAAACAGGCCGAACTCGGAATCCTTGTTTGCGGTACCGGAATCGGTATTTCGATTGCCGCCAACCGTTGCAAAGGAATCCGTGCCGCTTTGCTCTATAGTGTTGAGGCGGCGCGTTTGGCAAAAGAACATAATAACGCCAACGTGTTGGTTTTCGGCGGACGTACCATGAAACCAGCCGATGTCTTTTCGTTTATAGACGCTTTTATGGCTGCCGAATTTGCGGGCGAGCGTCATCAGCGCCGTTTGGATAAAATAGAAACAGTGGAGTGATATATGGATTTTGAACAAAATTTACAGACGGAAGATGCGGATATTTACCAAATCATCCGAAAGGAATTGAAACGCCAACAGGAACAGGTGGAGTTAATCGCTTCCGAAAATATTGTATCGCGCGCGGTGATGGAAGCACAAGGTTCGATTTTGACCAATAAATATTCCGAGGGTTATCCGGCACATCGCTATTAATGCGGTTGCGAATTTATTGACGAAATCGAAGTGTTGGCGCAGGAGAGGGCAAAAAAATTGTTCGGCGCCGAATATGTTAATGTACAGCCGCATTCCGGTTCGCAGACCAACATGGCGGTTTATGTGGCATTGATGAATGCCGGCGATACGCTGATGGGTATGAGCCTTGATGCCGGCGGTCATTTAACGCACGGTTCCAAAGTTTCTTTGAGCGGCAAAATATTTCACGCCGTGCAATACGGTGTGCGCGCCGAAGACGGTTTGATTGACTATGAACAGGTGGAAAAATTGGCTTTGGAAAATCAGCCGAAGATTATTGTGGACGGCGGTTCGGCCTATCCGCGGCAGATTGATTTTGCACGTTTCCGTAAAATTGCCGATGAGGTGGGGGCTTATTTGATGGTCGACATGGCACATTTTGCCGGTTTGGTTGCCGGCGGGGTGCATCCGAATCCGCTTGCATATGCCGACGTGGTGACTACCACCACCCATAAAACACTTCGTGGTCCGCGCGGAGGTATGATTTTAACCAACAACGTCGACATTTATAAAAAGGTCAATTCGGCAGTCTTTCCGGGAACGCAGGGCGGTCCGTTGGAACACGTGATTGCCGGTAAGGCAGTTTGTTTTGCCGAAGATTTAACGCCGCAGTTCAAGCAATACGCCAAACAGATTATCGTGAATGCCGATGTGTTGGGCAAAACCTTGGTCAAACGCGGTTTGGCTTTGGTTTCCGGCGGCACGGATACACATTTGCTGTTGGTCGATTTGCGGCCGAAAAGTCTGACCGGCGATGTGGTGACAACGGCGTTGGAAAAAGCCAATATTACCTGCAACAAAAATGCGATTCCGTTTGATCCGCAACCGCCGAAGATTACGTCGGGCGTGCGTTTGGGAACACCGGCCGGGACCACCCGCGGCTTCAAAGAAAAAGAATTTGAGTTTATCGGCAACTGCATCGGCGATGTGGTTGACGCTCTGACTTCTGGCAACGCCGATGAGGTGATTGCGCAAACCAAACAAAAAATTGTGGCATTGTGCCATAATTTTCCGATTTATGACTAAGAAAGGAACGAAAAAATGATTAAAAACTTTTTTAATGAATTTAAGACTTTTGCCATGCGCGGCAATGTGATGGATATGGCCGTCGGTATCATCATCGGTGCCGCTTTCGGTAAAATTGTCTCATCGTTGGTTGAAGATGTGATTATGCCGCCGATCGGATGGGTTTTAGGCAATGTCGATTTCTCTGATTTGAAATGGGTATTGGTTCAGAAATCTGCCGAGGCTGAAGAAGTTGCCATTAAATACGGCGCTTTCATCAACACCATTATCAGCTTTATCATTGTTGCTTTTGCCGTATTTATCTTAATCAAGGCCGTTAATACGTTGCAAGCCAGAATGGTGAAAGAAGAAGCTGCGGCCGCACCGACAACCAAAAAATGTCCGTATTGCTGTTCCGAAATTGCTTTGGAAGCAACGCGTTGCCCGCATTGCACTTCTGAAATCAAAACCAAAAAATAATTTGATTTTTTGACAAGATAAAACCCCGTCGATTGCAAACCGACGGGGTTTTTGATATAATTGGCAAATTATTTGCCGATTAAAGATAAGGCTTTTTCCGAAAAGTCTTTCATGGTTGCGGCGCTTTTGTGCAGCTTTTGATGTTCATCTGCCGATAATTTAGGGGTAATAACATGGAACACACCGCGGCGATTGACAACCGTCGGCAGCGATAAACAGACATCTTTAACGCCTTCCACTTCATCATGATGCGAAGATATGGTTAAAATGGAATAATCGTTGTTACCGATGGCGCGGCAAATTTGCGTTAAAGCACCGGCAATACCGAAGCAGGTGGCGCCTTTGCCTTCAATAATTTGATAAGCGGCATTGACGACGCCGTCGTTGATTTCGGCTTTTTTCCGTTCATCCAATTCTTTGCCAACGGCGGCGGCATATTCTTCTAACGATAAAGTTCCGGCTTCGGCACTGGACCAAACCAAAACTTCGCTATCGCCGTGTTCTCCCAAAACATCGGCATGCACGGATTTGGCCGAAACACCGAGATAATATGCCAACAAGGTTCTGAAACGGGAAGTATCCAAAACCGTGCCGCTGCCAATCACGCGTTCTTTCGGAAAGCCGGAAAGTTTCAGCGCAACTTCGGTCATAATATCAGCCGGATTGGCAGTGATAATCAGCATGGTTTCCTGTGCATATTTGGCTACTTGCGGAATAATGCTTTCAAAAATTTTAACGTTACGACCGAGCAGGTCAATTCTGGTTTCGCCCGGTTTTTGGTTGGCACCGGCCGTTACGATGACAATATCGCTGTCTTTTAAATCGGCATAAGTTCCGGCTTTGATTTTGGCAGCACTGGTAAACGGTGCGGCGTGTCCGATATCCATGGCCTCAGCCTCGGCTTTTTCCTTATTCATATCAATTAAAATTACTTTGTGGGCAACACCCGTCATCATCAAAGAAAAAGCGGCGGCACTTCCGACGGCGCCGGCTCCTATAATTCCGATATTCAGTTTTTATCTCCTCTTTTATAATCTCATTACTTTTCAATCGTAATATATCTATCCGTTTTGTAAAAAA
>JAGCYN010000042.1 GCA_017960745.1 Alphaproteobacteria bacterium
GGAGGATGTAACGGATAAAAAACTTATTGAGGCATCTTTAAACGGTATGTTGACATCACTTGATCCGCATTCCAGCTATTTGAACGAAGAAGATTACAAATATATGAATGAGCAAACCAGCGGCAAGTTTGGCGGTTTGGGTATTGAAATCACCATGGAAAACGGTGTGGTTAAAGTTGTTTCACCGATTGACGACACCCCGGCAACCAAAGCAGGCATTAAGGCCGGCGATTATATTACCGATATTGACGGCGAAACGGTTATCGGTTTGACCTTAAACGAGGTTGTCAGCAAATTACGCGGTAAAATCGGTACCAAAGTTCAGGTCACCATCAGCCGCGACAAGAAAAAGCCGTTTACGGTAACCATGATACGCGATGAAATTAAGATTCAAGCGGCTAAAAGCGATGTTAAAAATGATGATATTCTCTACATCCGTATTTCTTCGTTCAACGAAGATTTGGATCGCGACGTTGAAAAAGCCTTTAATAATGCAAAGAAAGACTTAAAAGGCAAACTGGCCGGTATTGTGATTGATGTCCGCAACAACCCGGGCGGCTTGCTTGATCAGGCGGTTAAAGTTTCGGATTTATTCTTGGAACAGGGCGAAATTGTTTCCACTCGTTCCCGCAATGAAGAAGACACCATCAAATATTCCGCCACACCGGGCGATATTGCGGCCGGCTTGCCGATTGTGGTTTTGATTAACGAAGGAACGGCATCGGCGGCAGAAATTTTATCGGGTGCTTTGCAAGATCATCATCGTGCCGTTATTCTCGGTCAAAAATCTTTCGGCAAAGGTTCGGTACAAACAGTTTTGCCGCTCCGCAACAAAGGCGCTATGCGTATTACCACAGCCCGTTACTACACGCCGTCCGGTCGCTCAATTCAGGCAAAAGGTATTGAGCCGGATGTGGTGGTTAAACAGGCTAAAATCGAAGAATTTGACGATGATTGGAATCTTAGTGAAGCTAATCTGAAGGGGGCGTTAAAGAACGAGCAGATTAAGGAAGAAAAGTCGAAAACCAAAGACGGTAAAGATGATAAGAAAGAAGCCGAGAAAAAGGATTATCAACTGACTCGTGCGTTGGATTTGGTTAAAGCGCTGTACCTTTACGGCCAAAATGACAACAAAATCGTCGAAGATGCAAAATCTGCAACCGAGGCTGCCAACGACAACGAAAAAGCCGCCGCCGACGACAAAGCTTCCGATAACACCGAAAGTAAAAAATAATGGCGGAAATATATCGTCGTAACGCCGGTGTTGTTGTCTTTAACCACGATCGCAAGGTTTTGTTATGTCGGCGGTGTGATGTTGCCGATGCGTGGCAATTTCCGCAAGGCGGTATTGAGGCAGATGAAACACCTGCGCAAGCGGCTTTGCGCGAGTTGAAGGAAGAAACATCGCTTGCAAATGTTCGTTTGGTTAAAACCCTTGAGACACCGGTGCGTTATAAATTTCCGTCGGCGGTGCAACGTGCCATGAAAGCCCGCGGCTTTAAAAATGTCGGACAGGAAATGTATTGGTCGCTGTGTTATTTTGACGGTTCGGATGACGCCATCGATTTAAAGACGGCCGAACCGGAATTTGATGCGTTTCGCTGGGGAAATCTGGCGGAAGCGCAAGCTTTGATTGTTGATTTTAAAAAAGAAGCTTACGCCGTCGCCGTCAAGGCCTTTCAGCCGCTGATTGATGCATTTGATTGCGATAATTAAGAAGTATATCAGATACTGCCGGTCGTAAACAAGCGATAATATTTGTACACCGAACCGTTCGGCGAAGACCAGCTGAAGTCATCTTGCATGGCTTTAATTTGCATCTGTCGCAATAAATCCGGTGCCGCATAATAATAGCGCAACGCTTTTTCCAACACCGCCTCATAAGCTTTCATATTATTTTTCAAACGCTGAGCCATTAAATTGGTTCCGTAAACCCGCTCACCGCCGGCAAAAAAGGCCTCGGTCCGAAAACCGTCAACACCGTCCTCAATCGTATCAACCAAACCGCCGGTTGATGTGGCAATCGGCAATGTTCCTTTGGCCATCGCTTCCATTTGCGTCAGACCGCACGGCTCAAAATATGAAGGCATCATATAAAAATCAGACGCTAACTGCACAGAATAGGCAAATTCATCTTTATAACCGCGGAACACAAAAATGCGCTTTGCAAACTTCCGGTCAATCTGTCGCGCCGTATCTTTCAGGCTCATCAAATCGCTGAAAATATCTTTATTGCCGGCGCCGCCTAAGATAAATACCGGAAAACCGTCCGGCGAGTTACGATATCGATCGATAATCTGCAAAATGGCATTGATGGCAATATCATAACCTTTTTGTTCCACCATGCGACTGGTCATGCAAATAACCGGGATTTTATCGGCTTCCCCGATTAAATCGTTAATGGCGTCAAATTTATAGGTATCAATTAAAGGAATGACGCTTTCTTTATATTTTTCATCTTCGGCCAAACGCGACAACAGCTTCATACATTCACGTTTATTATGCAATTTGGTGTTCAAGCTTTTTTCATCATAAAAACGAAAATCGGTATCGCTGAAATATTGATTGATTTCCGCAATTTTCTTGGCATTCGGCGAAATCAAATTTTTTTCATAACCGTTCACAATGCCGAAGAAATCGCGATGATCTTTGCGGATTTTCAAAACATCACGGAAGTCAAAACCGAATTCCTTGCCCTTTGAAACTTCTTCCATATAATTTTTGGAAACAGTAATAATCCGATCTGCCAACAAAATGTTGCTGGCCGCCTGGTTATAAGTGTCGGAAACAATCAGTGTATTTTCAGTGCGCGGATTGGAATTTTTAACCGACTTGGCGTGTTTGAACACCAGCGTTGCCAAATCTTCATACAGCGCATTTAACAGACGCGACGTATTCTTATAGTCCCACCCCTGATATCCTAAGTGGTGCGCAATATGAATCACCGGAATTTTGCTGATTTTCTCCGCAACTTCTCTGGTCATTCGGCCGGCATATACCTTGGCGAAAGTTCCGTATTTGGTCAAACCGGAAAGTGCACCGCTGTGCCAATCGTTCGCCAACAGAATATTCGGCATGGTTATATTTTTATCGTTTTTGAGCGCCAAACTTTCCAGCAAGCAATAGACCGCCTTCGAGAAAAATGCAAAGCGTTCGACCTCATCAATGCCGAATTCGTTTAAAACATAACACCCGCCCTGCCCCGACGGATTATTCGGCGACGGATTGATGCTGAAAAAATTGGTATTGTTCAAGAAA
>JAGCYN010000043.1 GCA_017960745.1 Alphaproteobacteria bacterium
AATCAAGTCGGAATCTTCTTTCAGCACCAAGGCGTGCTCCCATTGGAATACCGCTTCATTGCGGCGACCGCCCATCCAATAAGCATCACCCAGGTGGTCGCTGATAACGGCATTGCCCGGTTGCAAATCAGAGGCTTTTTCAAATAATTCTATGGCTTTTGAATAATTGCCGATGCGGTAAAATACCCAGCCTAAACTGTCAATGATATGTCCTTCAAACGGCAATTGCAGATAGGCATCAACAATCATTTGGGCGGCATCATCAACGTTTTTATCCTGCATCAGCCAGAAGTAGCCGAGGTAGTTTAAGACATTGGCATCTCGTTTGCTCAAGATGAGAGCCTGCAATAAATATTCTTCGGCCTTATCTTTGCGATTGAGTTTATCATAAACGGCTGCCAGCGAATAGTAAGTCGGCCAATAAAGCGCTTTATCGTTGCCCATGGAATCAATCGCTTTATGATATATGCGAATGGCCTCTTCATCTTTGTTCAAAATGTTGGCCAAGTTTCCCAAATCTCCGAGAAGCTGGGTGTTATCAGGATAATCTTTAAGCAGTTTTTGTAAAACTTTTTCGGCCTTTGTGTATTCTTTTAAAGTATTGTAATTTTCAATCAGCTTCATTTGGGCGATAAAGTATGAGCCGGACGATTTATCAATTTGTTCGTAATAGCGGTTTGCTTCTTTGAACAGGCCTTGTTCTTCCAAAACATTGGCCAGCGCAATTTTGGAAATGTCATATTCCGGATTTAAGTAAGAAGCCGCCGAAATATAGTTGTGAGCAAATTGTAAATATTCGCTGTTTAAGCGAAAAATGGTGCCGATATTAAATATTGCCTCGGCCAAACCTTTTTGCGGCGTGTTGATGATGGCCGGCGAAGTGGAAGTTTTATTTTCGATATTCTTATCAAAATCTTTCAGCAAAGTGGCCAATAAAGTGTCATCATTATAGCGATTCAAAATACGCCGTGCCGTCTCTTTATCGCCGTAGCGGGCATAAAAATCGGTGGTGATTTCCAAAATACGGAAGGTGATTTCCTTCGGGTATTGCGAAACCAACTGTGAGAAGTTTTCCGCGGCTTTTTCTTTATTGCCGGTTACATCGTAAATTAAAGCCTTATGAAAGAGTGTCAGCGGTGTCAGCGACGGATTCTCATCATTGGCTTTCAGCGCGTTGATTGCCTCTTCGGTTTTGTTTTCAGCGGCATAGGACCACGCCATAAAGAACGGCGAAATAAATTTTTTATAAGCTTCGTTGTTCAGTTTTTGAACGCTTTCCCGCGTGGCGTCATAATTGCCGTCGGCAAAGTTTTTAACGGCTGAAATAAATAAAGCAACCGGTTCATGCGGATGGGTCTGCAGCTCTCTCTCGGCATACGGCGCCGCTTCGTCAACATTGCCGATGAGCAGCAAAATGGCATAAATCGTTTGGTTAATGTGAGAATTTTCGGGATCTTTTTCGTGCGCCAGTTTGTAATATTCGACGGCGGTGGCAAAATCCTGCCGGATATGGGCGGTGCGTGCCGCCAAATAAGTACCGTAAAGAGATGAAGCACCGAATTGAGAATAAGTGTTGTCACTGTTCTTTTTAATGAGCAAATCCGGCATCCGCCAGTAGCCCTGACTGTCAAATTTCGGCTGCAACAGCAGTTTGTCGTTGCCTTTATCGTTGATATTGCGGGCGCAGGATAAAACAACCGCCAGAATAACAGCGATTTCGCAAACGGATTTAATTATAAACTTTTTGGTACTCGGTTTCATATCTTATACATCTCCAACGGATATTTTACAGCGCCCTATTGTATATCGAAAATATTATAAATGTGTAAATACTCTCTTTATGTTGCAAAAAAAGCGATTTTTGTTATATTGTTGTTACAGTATAATATAGTGAGTTCTATGGAAAACGCAAAGGAAATATTAAATTGGTACATTTTAAGCGGCATAACGGATATTTGTTCCGATGAGCCGTTTCGTGTATCCTTAGCGGAAAAAAGCACAATTTCCGAGCCAAAAAACGATACAGTATCAGCAATTAAGGCTGTTGATGAAAACGGTTTAACCAAACGTCCGGCGATGACTTTGTTGGCTCAGGAAGGGCAGGCCGCCTGTCTGAATGCCGTGGAATTGTGTCAAAAAGCTCAAACACTTGATGATTTGAAAGCATTGATGGAAGATTTTTCCGGCTGTTCACTCAAGTTTTCGGCCAATTCTACCGTTTTCGGTTACGGCAATCCGCAAGCCGAATTGATGATTATCGGGGAGGCGCCGGGAGCCGATGAAGACCGTATGGGCGAACCTTTTGTCGGCCGTAGCGGAAAGTTGCTGTCAAAAATGTTGGCGGCTATCGGTATTGAACGGGAAGATTGCTATATTACCAATGTGTTGCCGTGGCGTCCGCCTGGAAACCGGACACCGACAGACGGTGAGGTGGCAGTATGTTTGCCGTTTTTGAAAAGACAAATCGAGCTGGTCGGACCGAAAATCATTCTGCTGTTGGGCGGAAGCGCGGCTAACACGTTGTTGAATTGCAGCGACAGCGTCAGCAGTTTAAGAGGAAAGTTTGTTGATTATACAACGGAAAACGGCACGATTATTCCGACATTGACCAGCTATCATCCGGCGTTTTTGCTCAGAAGCGCGGCGCAAAAAGCAAAAGCATGGAGTGATTTTTTACGCTTGCAAAGAAAATTGGAAGATATATAATTTTTGTAAAAATTAAGAAAAATTAAATAATAATGGATTATGCTGTGGGGCAGATGTAATACTTTTATTGGAGTAGAGATATGAGTTTAATAAGTAAAATAATCACGTCGGGTTTAGTGCTTGGTATGGCCTTGGTTTCCGCCGGTAATGCATATGCCGAAGAGGAGCAGAAAAAGGAAGAAACTTCCAGCGCTAACGGTATTCTGTTTCGTGTTGAAAATATTCAGCCGCAGAAAAATAATGAAGGCCTGATAACGAAATGTAAGTTCATTGTTACCGCTTATAACCGTACGGATACGGGTGTCAGATCGGCTGTTTTGACCTTTAAGTGGGTTGATAATATCTCGGCTAAATACAAAATTGACGGCGATCAGGTTAAGCCGGTTACCGCTGCCGAGGCTGTTACCACCATTACCAAAGAAGTTAAACTCAATTCTTTGGCTGCTCACAAGCAAAGAAGTTTTGAAGAAGTCGTTGAAACGGATAAATGCTTCCTGTTGTTTGATTCTCTTGATTTCAAAGTTGATTCCTGCCAGTTTGAAAATGAAGCCGGTGGCAACAAAAATAAAAATGTGGGCGATTGCGCTAAGAGTTTCGAATACATCAATTCAAAGAATCCGGAATATTATTCCGAGTTTAGAGATGTACCGGACAGCGTTATCGAACGTCAGGTAGAAGATGAGAAAAAACAAGAAGTTGCTAAGATTAATAAAGCAACCGATGAATCAATGGCTGATTTGAAAGAAACAGCAGAAATTTTGGAAAAAATTAAATAGATAAAGACATGGCAAAATATTTAGTTTACATATCTGTTCTTTGTTTTATGGCAGCCGGAAACGTTCAAGCCCAAACGTTTGACAGCGGTTTCGGAAAAAATACGCAAGCGGTTGAGGAAACCGCTCAACCGAGCGCGGCGGATTTGGATGTTGCGGCGGACGACGAAGAAGAACCTTTGTTTACGCCCGCCAAGGCTAAGTTATCCGGAGATGATGCCGAAAACGATAAGAAATATGATAATTCCCGCGGAAAGGTGATTCATTTTAAAATCGTTAATAACGAAGTTGTGTTTGAAGAAGATAAAGAACGCAATATTTTGATTTATTACGAGGATTATAAAGTTACCAGAGGTTTGGATAAAATTGTCAGATGTTCAATGAGAATCTATGTGTTGAATGATTTGGAAACCAAAATCAGCAATCTCGGGTTTAAGTTGAAGTGGCAAGGTATCAGTACCAGTTTGCAGATGTTGCAAATTAATCCGGGGGTCAGTACATATACGGATATTATGCTGTTGGGCGAAGGCTGTTTTACCATGGATAAGGCGCCGAACGTTGAAGTCAATCGCTGCCGCGTCAAAGGTATGACGCAAGAGCAATGTGCCGACAGAGTAAAATGGTTTGCTAGAAATCGTCATTAAAAAAAAGAACCTCTTCGGAGGTTCTTTTTTTATGATTCGGATACAAAAAAAGCCCGCAGACTGCGGGGCTTAATTTTTGCAGCAAAATTAACCCTGACGAGCTTTCAGCTTCGGGTTCTTTTTATTGATAACATATACGCGACCTTTACGACGAACGATTTTGCAGTTCAAATCGCGTACTTTCTTGGATTTTAACGAACTAAAGCATTTCATTTTTTTATTCCTTATAAAAACATTTTGAGCGCAAAATAAGCTATTTCTATGTGTTTGTCAACCAATTTTTTTATAAAACTGCAAAAATTAAGATATATTTTATTTATTTCATCGTAATGTTGTGGCAGGATATTTCCGTTGTGGGGGATAAAATGATGAAGAAGGTGTATTTGACCGCGTTAATGGCGGTATGTGCATTGTTGCCGATAACAGAGGCATACGGCAAAAAAATAACATATTTGGAAGAAATGTTTGTGTTGGGAACCGTTGCCGGTCAGGGGTTAGCTTGCAAATCAAAAAAATATCATCAGTTTGAGTTGTTGGCTCGGGCTATTGTGGTCGGTAAGGCTGAAAATAAAGAAATGCAAAAAGCGGGAATCGAGCAATATAATTCCGGTAAGGCCGATGCTTTTATTGCTACCGAGGAAAAAAACTTTGCTGATTGCGCCGAAGTGTTGTCTGCCTTTGAAAAACAGCCGATTTTCAAAAGTGTGCTGTATTCCGACGGTCGGGTAAAACTGCCGGACGGGACGATGATTAAGCCGCGCAAGTCTTATAATGCCTCTAAATTATATCAAAAAGACAGAGAGGCTTTTATTAAAGCTGATAAAGCATATAAAAAATCACTTGCAGAAGCTAAAAAAAATGCGCAGAATGGCAAAAAGGTGCCGTTGTATGATGCCAATTATAATCGGATGGCAAAAGAGTTCGGTAATCAATAAAAGGAGATGAGAATGGCCGCGTACCAATATGTTTTTGTGATGCAGAATTTAACCAAGGTTTTACCGGGGGGAAGAGAACTTTTTAAGGATATAACACTCTCGTTTTTACCGGGTGCCAAAATCGGTGTTTTAGGTGTGAACGGCGCCGGTAAATCGACGCTGTTGAAAATTATGGCCGGTGTCGATAAAGAATTTAACGGCGAGGCTTGGGCGGCCGAGGGTGTAAAAGTCGGCTATTTGGAACAGGAACCGCAACTTGATGCATCCAAAAATGTGATGGAAAACGTGATGGACGGTTTGGGCGAAACCCAGCGTTTGTTACAGCGTTTTGAAGAAGTTTCGGCTAAATTCGCCGAACCGATGAGCGATGACGAAATGAATGCGCTGATTGCCGAACAGGCCGAATTACAAGAAAAAATCGATGCGGTGAACGGCTGGGATGTTGAACGCACGGTGCAAATTGCCATGGATGCGTTGCGTTGTCCGCCGGCCGAAGCCGATGTGACCAAACTTTCCGGCGGTGAGAAACGTCGTGTGGCTTTATGCCGGTTGCTGCTACAAAAGCCGGATATGCTTTTGTTAGACGAGCCGATCAACCATTTGGACGCCGAATCGGTGGCGTGGTTGGAACATCACTTGCGCGATTATACGGGAACGGTGGTGATGGTAACGCACGACCGCTATTTCTTGGATAATGTTACCGGCTGGATTTTGGAATTGGATCGCGGGCAGGGTATTCCGTATGAGGGCAATTACACATCTTGGTTGGAACAAAAAGAAAAGCGTCTGGCGCAAGAATCACGCGAAGAAAATGCGCGTCAACGGACTTTGGCGCGTGAGTTGGAGTGGATTCGGAAAAATCCGAAAGCACGTCAGGCAAAATCTAAAGCGCGTATTAATGCTTATGATGAATTGTTGTCGCAGGCCACCAAAGAAAAAATTACCACCGCACACATCAATATTCCGATGACGGAGCGTCTGGGCGATTTGGTAATTGAAGCCGAACACATCAGTAAAGGTTACGGCGATAAGGTGTTGATTGATGATTTATCGTTTAAAATTCCAAAGGGGGCGATCGTCGGTATCATCGGTCCGAACGGTGCCGGTAAAACCACGTTGTTCCGCATGATTACCGGTCAGGAAAAGCCGGATTCCGGTACCATCCGAATCGGCGACAGCGTTGACTTGGGTTATGTTGATCAATCGCGCGACGAATTAAATGCCGATAAAACCATTTGGGAGGAAATTTCCGACGGTTTGGATATGATTCAGCTCGGCAAAAACGAAGTTTCTTCACGCGCTTATGTCGGTCAGTTTAATTTCAAAGGCACCGATCAGCAGAAAAAAGTCGGACAGCTTTCCGGCGGCGAGCGCAATCGGGTGCATTTGGCCAAAATGTTACGCAAAGGTGCCAATGTGATTTTGCTTGATGAGCCGACCAACGACTTGGATGTTGATACATTACGTTCGCTTGAAGAGGGAATCAGCGAATATCCGGGTTGCGTGTTAGTCACCTCACACGATCGCTGGTTCTTAGACCGTTTGGCAACACATATTCTGGCCTATGAAGATAACGGCCATGTCGAATGGTTCGAGGGCAATTTCGAAGATTATGAAAAGGATAAAAAAGCGCGTCTCGGTGAAGATGCCTGCAATCCGCATCGTATCCGTTACAAAAAATTGGAACGCTGATTTCGAAAACAAAAAAAAAGCCCGCCAAACGGCGGGCTTTGTTATGCGCTTTGATTATTTAATATAAGGCAAGGCGTTTGCCAAATCTTCTTCGGTGTTGATGTCGGCCGGGGCCTCTTGCACCAATTTGATGTTATCAACCAACATCGCACGTACTTCCATGCCGTTTTCCAATGCTCGTAACTGTTCCAGCGCTTCGCGTTTTTCCAACACGCCGGTCGGCAACGAAACCATCTTTTGCAAGGAGGCGGCTTTGAAGACATAAATACCGATGTGGTAATACAAATCCTGATTCGGGCATTTTTCCGGATTGCGGGTATAAGGAGCGGTGGCGCGGGTGAAATATAAACAGCGCGCTTCTTTTTCGCCTTCTTTTAAGCCCATGATGATTTTGACCACGTTCGGATTGTTTTTGTCTTCTTCGGTTTTAATCAGCATACCGCAAGTGGCAATATCGCAACCGGTACGTTCAATCATTTCAATCAGCGGCAAGGTAACTTTCGGGTCAACATTGATGTTATCGCCCTGAAAATCAACCACGATATCATATTTACTGCCGTCCGGATCCAAAATTTTTAAGGCGGCGGCAATACGATCGGTGCCGCTCGGCAAATTCGGATCGGTTAAAATCGCCGTCGCGCCGAATTTTTTGCATTCATCGACAATGGCCTGATCGCCGGCAGCAATGGCAATATCGGTGCTCAACGCGTTTTTAACGTTTTCATACACGCGCTGGACCATGGTTTTGCCGTTAATGATGCGCAACGGCTTATTCGGTAATCTGGTGGCGGCCAATCTGACCGGCATTAAAGTAATCACTCTGCTCATTATTTTATCCTTTGGTTGAGGTTATTTGATATTGCGGCAAAAGCATTTCTGCTTCAATGGCCGCTTTAATTTTGGCGATGGTTTCTTTTTTGGTGTTTTCGTCATAAGGTGCCGACGCATTGTTCCAAACCGTTCCCGGCCAATCCGGATCGCCCTTTTTGCGGCAAACAATGTGGACATGCAGTTGCGGTGTCATATTGCCGATCATGGCAACATTGTCTTGATCTGAAGGGAACAGGCGCAGCATGACGTTTTCCGCCAAAGCAATTTCGCGCATTAATTCGATGCGTTCATCCATGGTCAGGTTGGTCATATTTTTGGTGTTTTCTTTGCGCGGAACCAGAAAAATCCACGGATAATATTTGTTATTTTCAAACAAAACGCGGCACAGCGGCAGGTCTGTCACATAGTCTTTTGCGGCCAATCCGGCTACCAGTTCAAACGTCATATTTTACCTCCGACACTTTCGATTTGTATAATTTGTTGTACATCAATATTTTCATTTAAGCAAAGATTTTCGACCGTATTGCCGTTGGAAATTTCTTCGGCCGTGACACCGGTACCGATGCACAGAATCGGCGTTACTTCTGCTTCTAAGGCGCCTTTCACATCGGTTCGCACGGTATCGCCGATCATGCAGGTGCGCGCTTTGTTAACGGCAATTCCTTTTTCTTGCAGCTTGGTAAAAACAAAATCATAGATATTGCGATGCGGCTTGCCGAATTCTAAAACTTCGGCGCCGCGTTGGCGAAACATTTCGGCAATCATGCCGTTGCGTACCACAAAATCGGCCGGTCGCGCCGGCATCAGCGGGTGTCCTTCTTTGGCCGTAAAATCCGGATTGGCATTCAAAACCGGTAATTTGAGAGCGGCCGCTTCATTAATTATTTTTTCAAAAGGCGCCGGCGTTAAGGTGTCCCAAAAAGCGATTGAGCCGTTTTCATCGGCTTGAACCGGCAGATATTGCGTCTTATATTGCGGATAAGCGGCCACATCTTCCGGATACATAAACGGCACCCCGCAATAAACGAAATCGGCCTTTGCCAAAGTATCGGTTTGCTGATAAACGGTGTCGGCAAAAGCCTTCCGATGCGGTTTGCCGATGACGTAGCAGTAAATCGGGTGCGGATTGGCGGCAAAGTGCAATGCCTGATTGACGAGAACCTGGCGCAATAAATCGCCCGAGGTGAGGATATAATCGTAATGATAATTTTCCAAAAGACCACGCTCGGTATAGCGTGCAATAATATCTTTTTGCAGCATGGTGGTGTTTGAAATAATCACAACCTTTTTACCCTGCGCAATCAGTTCGTGCATAATTTCGCGGCTGTTCGGATAAAAACCGTTCCCTTCCCAAAAAACACCGTAAGCATCAAACAAAAACAAAACGAAACGGTCGGCAATTTCAGTTAAATTATTGTATATCATTGTTGACTTTCTCCAAAATAGCCAAGCGGGCTTTATGCGGAATTTTTTTATTTTTATATGACGGATGTGTTGCCGTAAAGTCTTTCCATAGTTGGCGTGAAGAGCGGCGTTTGCCGGCCAATTCCGGCAGAATCCAAATTTGTTTGTAAGCCATAATGATTTCTTTGCCGCCGAGCGTTGTGCCGCTAAACGGTAATTTATTTAAGGCGGCAATCAGGCTCAAAATGCTGTCGGCACGCGGGATATATTGTCTTTTACACAGTCGGCTGATCAGGCGGAATTTCAATTCCGGATGCCATTGCAAATAAGTTGTATGTTTGAAGCTGAATACGGTATCGTAATGATTTTCAATATCGGTGGTCAGCACTTGTTTAACTTCGGTACTGATAAAATTTTCCGCACTTTGTAAATTGGATACGGCTTCATCAAAGCGTTCCGGCGTGATTTGCGTTTGCGCCACCAGTTCCGGAATGAAACGGCGCATTTTTACGCGCAAAAAGTTCTCGTCATCATTAGATTCATCATGTATCCACGAGATATGGCGCTGTTGCAGATATTGCTGTAATTCTTGCGGTTTGGTATGAATGAAAGGTCGCAAAACAGTCAAGCCGTTCCAAAAACTGACCTCACGGATACAGCACAGACCTTCCAAACCGCTGCCGCGCTGAAGGCGCATCAGAAAAGTTTCAATCTGGTCATACAGGTGATGGGCGGTCATCAAGGTTTTCACGCCGTTTTCGTCGCACCATTTCTGAATTAAGTTATAGCGGGCAATACGGGCGGCTTCTTCAATACCGGTAGTCGGCTTTTCGCCATCCCATGATAAAATGTGGTGTTCAATGTCGTGTTGACGCATGATTTCGGCAACGAAACGCGCTTCATCGGTAGAACTCGGACGCAAGTGATGATCTACCGTCAGGGCAATAATACGGCGCCCGAATACTTTTAATTCTTCGGCGGCTTTAAGAGCCAGCGCCAGCGAATCCGCACCGCCGGACACCCCGACGGCTATAATTTTATCTTTAATATAATGTTTGTTTAAGAACGCTTCCAATTATTTACATCCAAGTCGTTTAATTTCCGCCTTTACTTTAGATGTCAGCTCCGCCGGTGCTTTCGGGAATTCTTCGCCGAAACTCATATACACGATGCAGGCACGGTTTTTATCGCCGGCTTTGTTAAAAGTATAACCGAGCTTAAACAAACTGTCGGCGGCTTTGTTGCCGTTTTTATACTTTTCGTAACCGTCTTTAAACGCTGCTTTGGCCTTTTCTAAGTTGCCTTGGCGGGTATAAACTTCACCGAGCCAATATTGAGCGTTACTGGCTAAGTTATGCTGCGGAAACTGTTTCAAAATATCTTCAAAGCCCAATTCGGCTTCGTCAAGAAAACCGCTTTCGTAAGCGTGTAAAGCATTCTGGTACATTTCTTTCGGATTGTTGGCGTTGACAACGCCTGTCGGAATTTCGGCCGGTGGAACAACGGAATCCGGCAACAACTCTTGCGGTTCTGCCCCGTCAATCGGTGCCAAATCGGTGCCGCGAATGCTGTCGCCGACAACACTGGCTGCGGCCCCTTGGGCAACCGGTGCATCATAAGTTTTGCTGATTTTCGGTGCCGGTGCGCTTAATTCAGCCGGAATCTGACGCCCTTCCAACACTTTGAAACGGATTTCGATGTCGCGGTTGATTTTATCTAATTTTGCATCGGTTTGCTTGATGGCATTTTCCAGCTCATCCATACGCCCGTTCAGCGAGCGGATGGTTTCGTCATATTCGGTAATTTTGCCTTGTACTTCCGAAGAACCGGCATTATCCGCTTTTCTGGCTGTTTCGTTGCTGCGGTAAACCTGACGCTGCAGAATTTGCACATCTTCCCGCAATTGCTGCAGTTCTTGGTGAAAATCAGCGGCAGATGCCGGATTTATCAGGCACACACCCATAACGGCCAATGTTAAATAAGCAATAGATTTCATATTAACCTCGCATTATATCGGTTGCTTTTAGTTATCTATAAAACACTTTTTCGCCGCTGACAAGAGCAAACAGAAAATGATGCCGAGCAAACTGCGGCGGTCTTTTAAAAACTGAAAAGGCGCAACCTTATTAGTTGCGCCTTTTGTAGCCTACGTTGAGCTGTGATTATTCAGCTGAGCTGACAACTGTTACAGCACGACGGTTTTGAGCCCAAGCTGCTTCGTTGCTGCCGAATACAGCCGGTCTTTCTTTACCGTAAGAAATTGTAGAAATTCTGCTCTCGTCAATACCTTGAGATACCAAGTATTGTTTAACAGAGTTGGCACGGCGTTCACCTAAAGCCAAGTTGTATTCACGAGTACCTCTTTCATCGCAGTAACCTTGAACGATGACGTTGGTTTCATCATGGCTCTTCAGCCAATCAGCTTGAGTATCCAAAGCTGCTCTGGCTTCTGCTGATAAAGCAGAGCTGTCGAAAGCGAAGAATACAGTGTCTGTTGTGTTTTCAGCAAAATTGCGAGCCAATCTAGATTCGCAATCAGCACCGCTGAACAAACCACCGTCAGCACCGAAAGTTGAACAGCCTGATAATGCTACAAGAGCAACGAACAAACTTAAAAGTTTTTTCATATTATTTTCTCCATATGGTTTTTATTGTGGCGCGTTACTGCGCCTGTTAATTTAATTGTATAACAACTAATACATTTGCTAATTTAAGTAATATTGGTAAATTTTTCAATAAGAAAATAAAAAAAATAGCAATTAAGTTAAAATCTGTGCATTATTTTTCTGGATTTTAGTTTTAGATGCCGTAAACAGAGCATTTTAAGGGCGTTTGTAAGCCGCGTTAACCACGCTTCTTTGTTTTTCGATATCAAAATCAACTTTAACGTTGAGCTGCGGGGCAATTGCCGAAATAATATTTTTGCTGATCGGCACGGCGTTCCAACCGGCGGTGGTATAGCCGTAGGTTTCTTTGCTGGCCTTCGGATCATCCATCACCACAATCATCGCATATTGCGGATTTGAGGCAGGGAAGGCCGAAACAAATGATGAAATACTTTTCTTGGAATTGTAGCGTCCGTTTTCAAGCTTATCGGCCGTACCGGTTTTACCGATAACCTGATAACCGTCAACATTGGAATGACGTCCGGTACCGCGCGTAACCACCGCTCGCAAAAATTGACGCATTGATTCGGAGGTTTTTTCCGAAACCACGCGTTTACCTTTGTGTTTGCTGTCGCTCAACAAAGTCGGCTGATGGTACATACCGCCGTTCACAACAGCCGAAAAGGCGGTGATGATGTGCAGCGGTGTTGAAGAAATGCCGTAGCCGTAGCTGATGGTGGCCATCGAAACATCGCCCCAACGTCTTTCGCTTAAGAATTGAGGGGTGGCGATTTCCGGTAGTTCAAATTCGCTTAACGCCTTATCCATATTAATTTTTTGCAGGAATTGACGCTGATATTTTTTGCCGACACGCAGAATTTCCAGCGTTGAGCCGATGTTGGAAGATTCAACCAAAATGTCTTCCGGTGTCAGCATTCCGTGTGAGCCGTGCGGATCGGTTATTTTTTTGCGTCCGACGACCACGGCATGCGACGTATCAAAACGATCGGTCGGTTTAACCTTTCCGCTCTCTAAGCTCAGGGCGGTATTGAATACTTTAAATACCGAGCCGGCTTCGTAAATGCCTTTGGTGGCAAAATTGAACATCGCGCGTTCGTTAATGCTTAAATTTTGGTTAGGGTCAAAATCCGGAACCGAAGTTAAAGCGACAATGCGACCGGTTTTGGCGTCCATCAAAATGGCGGCGGCTCCGGCGGCATTGAATTTTTTCACGCCTTCCAATAATTCTTTACGGATGGTATTTTGAACGCCGATATCCAATGAAAGATACAGCGGTTTGGTGGAAGAAGTCAGACGTTCGTTCATGGATTTTTCAATCCCGGCAATGCCGACATTATCAACATCGGTGTTACCGAGAACGTGTGCAAACAAATTTTTATGCGGGTAAATACGCTTTTCGCAGTTTTCAAATTCCAACCCCGGAATGCCTAAATTATTCACCTGAAGCTGTTGTTGCGGCGATAAATTGCGTTTCAAATAAATAAAAGCGCCGCGGCGACTGAGCAGCTGCATGAAACGGTCATAGGAAATTTCGGGAAAGATAAAATTGAGTTTTTCAGCCACATCTTTCGGATGTTTAATTTGTTTGGTGTTGGCATAGAGATTGACCGTCGGCAGAGAAGTGGCGATGATTTCGCCGTTGCGGTCAAGAATATCGGCACGTTTAACCGGATTTTTAAAACGAATGACATCCGGATCGTTTTGGTCGGTAATGGCGGTATCAATATTGATGCCATTGCCGAGGCAGACATAACTTAATTTTGCGCCTAAGATAATGTAAGCAAAAACAAAGCAAAAAAGTGCAAACACGGTGCGTTGACGACAAACCGACACATTATCGTTTTCAGTCGTAAAGCCTTTAGAGGCAAACGAGCCGCGCGAAATGCGTATCTCTTGACCGGGGAGATAGAATTTATCGACTTTACGCTTTGAAAAATTGACGTTAAAACTCATTGCGCGTTCTTCTTAACTTCTGCCTTAACCAAAGTTGTAAACTGTTTTTTACTGCCGGCCGGCTTGACGTTACCGGCGGTTTCATTGTTGAATTGTAATGCAGAATAGTTAATAATTTGTTCAGGACGTGCATTTTCCAGTGATAATTGTTCATAAGCCAATTTGCGCAGACGATCAGGCGTATTTTGCAGGCTCCATTCGGCCTTTAAAACGTGAATATCGGCAATATCTTTCTGAATGTTTGAGTTAATGGTATTCAAGCGGCGTTCCAACACCTGTACGCGGTTTTTCAAAACCGAAGAGCTCATAATCACAACCAGTGTTATCGTAAACCATAAAACAAACATTGCAGTTTTAATATTTCCCATGTCTTATCTCCTTATTGCATAGCGCAATTTGGCCGAACGAGCCCGCGGATTGGCAGCGCATTCCTGAGCGCTCGGCGTTATAACTTTTGAAACTTCTTTGAATAGACTGTCGCTTTCGGCAAGTTCCGGTGCATATTTGGAAATCCGCACCTTTTTGCCGCCGTTGTCTTTGAAATAATTTTTAACGATACGATCTTCCAATGAATGGAAATCAACCACAACCAATCGGCCGTTGCTCATCAGTCTTGCGGCGGCGCCGGCTAAGCCGCGCTGCAGCTCGCCGAGTTCATCGTTGACAGCGATGCGCAATGCTTGAAAAGTTCTGGTTGCCGGATCAATTTCGCCGGCTTTGCGGTGAATAACCGTGTAAATAATTTGTGCCAATTCGGTGGTGGTTTCGATGTATTTTTTACGCCGATAGTCCACAATTTTGGCGGCAATCTGACGAGATTTGTGTTCTTCACCGTACTGATAAATCAAGTCAGCCAGATTTTTTTCGGTGTAGGTATTCACAATGTCAAATGCGGAAAGACCTTCACCGGACATCCGCATATCCAGTTTGGCTTCTTTGGCAAACGAAAATCCGCGTTCGGCATCATCAAGCTGCATCGAGGATACGCCGATATCAAAAACAGCCCCGTGAATGTTTTCGCGTATCAGATCGGCAAAGTCGCCGAAACAGCCGGCCCGAAATTCGAATCGCGAACCGTAGGTATTTTTAAATTCATTGGCGCGGATAACCACGTTCGGATCGCGGTCAAGCGCAATAACCTTGCAGGCACAGTTTTCAAGCAGAGCCTGAGAATAGCCGCCGTTTCCGAAAGTGGCGTCGACATAAGTTTCACCGGCTTGAGGACGCATATATTGCAAAACCTCTTGCAGCATAACCGGAATATGTCTTTGTTTTGCGGCAGCCATTATTGCGAATCCTTTGGTTTGAGTGTCGGACGGTTTTTCATGATTTCGGCGCGAATCTTTTGTTCTTCTTTTTCCCAGTTCTGCGGATTCCAAATTTGGAATTTGCGCCCTTTGCCGACAAATACGGCCGTATCTGTAATCTGGGCGTGTGCCAGCAATTTTTCGGTCAGCATAATGCGGCCGGTGCTGTCAAAGGTAAAACGTTTGGCATCGCCAAACACCAAATTGGTTAAATTATCCTGCGTTTCCGAAAAGAAATCGGTTGCGTTTTCAATTTCGGTTGCCAATTTGTCGAGCGTGTCCTCAAGGCATCCTTCGATGCACGGAGCGGACAAACTGCGATAGCAAACAATTTCGCTTGATAATTCTTTAACGATTGCGCGGTAATCTGACGGTAAGGAAACGCGACCTTTGGCGTCAACCTTATTAATGATGGTGTCCATAAAGAGAAAAACTTTTCTCATTTCCGATTCCTTTACCGTTTTTATCTTTTTATGGTATAACATGGTAATTCGTGGGATTCAATGGGATTTTTTAGTAATTTATTAACTGTTCTTTTTTTGTTCTTTTGTTTTTTGAAAATATCTTTAAAAAACAATGAGATAAAAAATAAAAATTTTTTTCATTTTTTTTACATCTTTTGTTAAAAAATGCCGAAAAGGCCGATAATGCCGCGGTGTTAATTTTTTTGTAAAATAACTTGACAAAAAATATTTTTTGTAGTACAACTAAGACAATTCGATACAATTTAAAAATTTTTAAGACCCCCTAGAGACCCTAGGGTTACTTTCGAGAACTATGAAGAAGATTGTAGCAGACCAGATCGTCAACATCGTGGACTTCAACAGTGCAATGTTATTCAATCGTGAGCCTCATTACGGTGACTACAAGAGTGAGGCAATCATCAAGACGACTCCATGTGCGGAACGCAAAGGTCATTATTTCAACCTGAGAACCGGACAGGAAGTTCAGCCACGTAAGGATTCTTGTGTTTGGAAGATCACACCGGGCACCGTTCTTCGCTATGCCGACGGCAATATGATGTTGATTACCAGATTTATTGGTGCTGATCGTTCGCTGGGTTGCGGTTTCATCTCTCCCAATGAGTTCAACCCCCAGTCAATGGTCATGCGTGATGTCATCGACAGACCTCAGAACAGGAAGTAAGTTTCTGACGGATATTCGGATGTTCCGCCTGTAATTCGGCAGGCGGTTGATTGTGAAAGCTTTCTTTAGTGATAACTCTAAATCAATTGCTTATGAAGACAATTCAGAATGCACGGAGTATATCGGGTGTTGCGGTGGTTATCATCCAACTTGACAAAAAGAAAGGCGAACCTAGGATTTATGAATATGATCATCCGAGCATTCTGAAAGCTACGCCTTGTGAGTTATGTCGCGACGGCCAGCTGATAGATTTGCGAACAGGTGAGATATCGGTTCATAAACTTGAAACCTTGCTTTGGCCGGTCTTCCTTGAAACGGCCTTTCAGTATCCCGATGGTAAAATGTTTCTCTATACACGCCAACCCGAAGGTACACGCGTTTATGGCGAAATCGATGCAACAACGTTCTCACCGACAGCGATGGTAAAATGCCTCCTTAAAGGTTGATTGAGCGTCACAATTACAGAGCCTCCCTTACTTTGGTGTAAGGGAGGTTCTTTGTTGCTGATGAAAAAAAACTTGTATTTATACCATGGTTTGCTAATATCTGATAAAGTTTTGATATTTTAAGGATATCGACATGGAAACAAAGCATAAAAAGTTAGGAATTATAGCCGGCGGCGGCGAGTTACCGCGAATTCTGATTGAGCATTGCCGGCAAAATAAGCGCGATTTTGTTGTGTTGTCCATTGAAAACAATGCGGATAAGGACAGTTTCCCGAACGAAGTGCCGCATAAATGGATTCGAATCGGGCAGGCCGGCAGCGGTTTTAAATATTTTGCTGATGAAAAGGTGTCCGAAGTGGTGATGATCGGCACTATTCGTCGTCCGAGTTTGGCCGATTTGGTGCCAGATTTACGCACGGCATCTTTTTTTGCACGTGTCGGAATGAAGTCGCTTGGTGATGACGGCATTTTGCGCGCGTTGGTCAAAGAAATCGAATCGGAAAATATGCGCGTGGTCGGTATTCATGAAGTGTTGCCTGATTTGTTGGTTCATGAAGGTGTTTTAACCAAGACAAAACCGGATAAAAAGGCTCTTGCCGATATTGCACGCGGTACGGAAGTTGCGTATTGTTTGGGCAAACTTGATGTCGGACAATCGGTGGTGGTGCAACAGGGTTTGGTGCTGGGTGTTGAAGGCATTGAAGGCACCGACGCGTTGATTAAGCGCTGCGGTTCGTATCAGCGCCAAGGCGAGGGGGCGGTGTTGGTCAAGTTGCGCAAGCCGCAACAAGATATGCGCATAGATTTGCCGACCATCGGTATGCAGACAATTGAAAATTTGCATCAGGCCGGAATGCGCGGTTTGGCCGTTCATGCCGGAAATGCTTTGATTGTGAATGAAAAAGCCGTGATTGAAACGGCAAACAAATACAAAATGTTTATTATTGGGATTGTGCCCCAAGAGAGGCTTTCATGAAATACTATTTAATTGCAGGGGAGCCTTCGGGCGATGCTTTGGGCGCCAAGTTGATGCAGGCGCTGAGATTAAAGGATAAAGATGCCGAGTTTTTCGGTTTGGGTGGCGACGGCATGCAGGTTTGCGGTCTGAAATCGTTGTTTAATATCAGCGAACTGGCGATTATGGGTTTGGCCGAGGTCATTCCGAGTATTCCGCGAATTTTGCGGCGTATTAATGAAACGGTGGCCGATATTCAGAGTGTTCGCCCCGATGTGGTGATTACGATAGACAGTTGGAGTTTTTCGGCACGAATCCATAAAAAACTGCGCCGATTGAAGTTGGATATTCCGCAGATTCATTATGTGGCGCCGCAGGTTTGGGCTTGGAAAAAACGGCGGGCGCGTACCATGTATCAATATATTGATTTGTTGCTGACGCTGTTTCCGAACGAGCCGCAATATTTTACACCTTATTATTTGGAAACGGTGTTTGTCGGACATCCGGTGATTGAAGATGCGGTGCTGCAGGGTTCGGAAAAGGGCAAGTTCAAAAAGGCTTACGGTATTCCGGCCGATAAAAAATTGATGCTGGTGCTGCCGGGATCGCGTCATAATGAAGTAAAGCATTTGTTGCCGGACTTTTTGGAAGTTGTGAAAACGTTGCAGCAAACACATCCGGATTTGTCATTTATGATTCCGACCGTC
>JAGCYN010000044.1 GCA_017960745.1 Alphaproteobacteria bacterium
TGATTGAAACCATGCACAACTACGGTGCCGACAGTTTTCCGGCCTTTGTCGCTTCCACCATTCAGGGCTCAACCGAAACCACGTTTTATGTGGTGGCACTTTATTTCGGTGCGGTCAAAATATCTAAAACCGGCGCTGCCCTGCCATGCGCCTTGTTTGCCGACTTTGTCGGGGTAACCGCCGCCATTTTGTTAGCTTATTTGTTTTATTAGGAAAAAATATGAAAGTCTTAGTGCAAAAAGTAAAACAAGCCTCCGTAACCGTCAACAGACAAGCCGTTTCCACCATTAAAACCGGCTATCTGCTGTTCATCGGCGTGGAAAAAGACGATACCACCGCACAAGCCGACTATTTGGCTAAGAAAGTTGCCAATTTCCGCATTTTTACCGATGAAAACGATAAGATGAACTTAAATATCAGCGATGTTCATGGTGAAATTTTGGCGGTATCGCAATTTACTTTGGCGGCCAATCTCGACTGCGGCAATCGTCCCGGTTTTGAAACCGCGGCCAAACCGGAGATTGCCGAGCCTTTATACGAATATTTTGTATCCAAGCTTAAGGAATATAATCTGCCGGTGCAAACCGGCGTTTTTCAGGCCGATATGGAAGTTGCCCTGATCAATGACGGCCCGTGCACTTTTTTATTGCAACGCTAAAAGGCCTGTCTGAGACCGACCATATATTCTTCCCGATTATAACCGCCGTGATAGCGGGTTGCGGTGTATTCGGCTTCCAATGTCAGATTGCGTGTTAAACCGTAAGCGGCGATTGCTTTATAAGATAATCTGTCGCCGTCTTGATCCGTTGCCCATGCCTTTCTGGCGGCGGCATAAATTCTGACTTTTCCCCATTCGGCAAAAACACCGCATTCCGGCGCAATATCCAAACGATGGTTACTGTTCAGAAAACCGCCGTATTGACCGCCGGCATTCAAAACAGCATACACACGCAAATCCAGCGGCAAAGCATAGGTTTTGCCAACGCCGAAGTGGATATCGGCAACATACCCCTCTTTTTGTTTTTTGGCGCTATATTCACGCCGTATGCCGGTATCCGTGATGTACGAAAACGGGTTGAATACCCGGGTAGCCGGCACAAACGAATCAATGTGTAACGGTGTAAATTCTTGTAAAACAAACTTATGTTTCTGGTTATAATAGCGCCAACGGCTTTCAAAAACCTTGATGCCGGCGCCTTGCACCAATCCCCATGAGTCATCTGTCAGCGTGGTATAAGCCGGACGTATCATCAATTCTTCAAAGCTTTGATGCGCAGAAACGCCGCTGCTGACGGAAATTTGTGCCGAATCATGCGACAAACTCGGATCTTGTCCGTCGATTTGCCGTTCTTCGACCGTCGGCAGCTGACTGCGCTTGCGCAACACCGCAAAACTGTTTTTACGGTATTCTTTCAGTTCTAACTTTTGAGCAACGTATTGATATTGGTAATATTGGTAAACGGTTTCCAAAACCTCTGCTTGCTCCTCGGTTGATAAACCGGCCATTTCATAATTTTGCTCATCAATGGCATTCAAAAAAGCCTTATATTGTTCCGAGCTCATATTGTCGAGCATGGCTTTGATTTTGGTGTAGCGCGCCGGCCGATAATGGACATCATCAATCAAATCCGGCACATTTTTGATGGTCTTAAGCGTATCCAGCGGAATCGCCCAGTAATTATACCCCTTGGCCAGCGTTAAAGAAGGACGCACTGCTTCCAACAATTCCAACAACATATAAGAGCAATTTTTGCTCAAAAAGAAGTAGCGCACCGAAGCATTTTTCATCTCATAAAGATGATTAACGAAGCGTTCCTGTTCTTCATCTGTTAAATTAAGATGATATTCCCAAATATCTCTATTTTCGATATTATTATATGTATTTATGATTGTCCAGTATGGGCTTAAGTTATATTTACCCCAATAAAATCCGAGCAACCCTTTCAAGGCAAACCCCACGCCCTGATCGGCACCGGAATCAGCCCCGAAATTAGAACCGTGCGCCAACATCTGTGTGCCTTTACGCGCCGTATCCAAA
Organism: Alphaproteobacteria bacterium; assembly: GCA_017960745.1. Taxonomy (GTDB): domain Bacteria; phylum Pseudomonadota; class Alphaproteobacteria; order RF32; family CAG-239; genus RUG410. The sequence goes on from JAGCYN010000044.1 coordinate 2,039, forward strand.
CGAATCAGCGTATGACCGAACATTGATGCCGGATTACTCATATAGGCATTGGTAAACAGAATCGTGATGCCATCCGGTCGCACATCTTTAATAAAACTTTGATATTCCTCACAATTTTCAAGTGAGCCGTGCACCAATCCCTTGTCTTTAAGCCAGTTAAACCGGGCCGGAAAGTCACATTGAGCATTTTCATTGCCGTTAAACGCTTTAATTTCGGCTTCCATTTCAGCCTCAGGGTTATCACGTCCGTTGGTCGCCACATAAAATTCATCACTTGCAACCAGACCGGTATAGCCGCTGAACGTCCCCTTTTTATAATGCAGTAATTTCAGCCATTCATCACTTGAAGCATAAGATTTAATATTTTGATTTTCCGCAATATTTGCCTTTACGGATGTTCCATAAAACAACCCGCACAACAACACAATCAATGTCTTTACAATTATTCTCACGGCAAATAAAAATACAGCCACCCCTTGAGGTGGCTGTATCTTAAACAGGTTTATACGTTGGCAATTTCCATAACACGCAAAGTTACTTCTGCAACTTCTACGTTGTCATTCGGGAAAATGTAGGCAAAATTCTGTTGAATTTCTTCGCCCAATTTAGAGCTGTCAACATTCATAATACCGGCTAAAGTTGTAATGGTCTCGCCTTTTCCGGCCGCAGCATCCATTGCAAACTGTTCCATATTGTCTTGCAAGAAAGCAAGCATCATGTGTCCCGTACCACCGGTAATACGACCGTTCGGATCACAACCGGAAGTACCGAAAGTAATACCGAAAGTATTGGTCCAGAAAGTGTTATTGGTGGTAATCGCCAAAGACTGCGGAATAATACCGGATTGACCGCGCCAAGCCATAGAACCTAAGCCGCAACCGCCGGTAGAGTCTACAGCATGAGCAGATGTTGCCAAGCATAAAGCTGAGCAAACAACAACTGCGCTTAAAATCTTTTTCATAAAAAGTCTCCTTATTGTTTTTTCAACATTGTGAGTTTAGCCGTTGATTTTCGGTTTGTACAGACGCCGCCTTGGTTTTTGCACAAGATATTTAAGACAAAGCTTGCACAATTATTTTATCCGAAGCCGTAAAATTAACGCTATTTTCAATATTACCGTGTTAAGCTGACTGCAAGTATGATTGATTACAATGGAGTTGAAAGTGTTCAGTATTTCAGAGTTTATTCGTGTTAACCGCGCATATTTTATATGGACTTTGTTTTTAGGAACCTTATATTTGTTCCGCAGTTTGTTCGGCTTGGTTTTTATGACCTTTATTATGTGCTTTATTTTTTCCGGCATTGCCCGTAAACTGCGCCGCAAATATCATTGGAACCGGCGTTTTATTGTGGTGGTGATATATACGCTGTTTTTGCTCAGCGAAGTGGCGTTTTTGGTTTTTGTGCCGCAGGAAATTATCTCGGAAACCATCAGTTTTACCGAGCAGTTATCCAAAAGTATTCATTCTTTACGCTCTTGGAGCAACACTACTTTTGCCGATAATGAAATCGTTTCTTCCGTTGTGGTACAAATCGAAAACGGTTTATCACCGGAAAAAACGGTTATCCGAGCTTGGAACGTGGGACGCGGTATTTTTGAAAAAGGGATCCACTACATCGGCTGGTTTTTCCTGGCCATGCTGTTCAGTTTTCTGATCTTGCTTGATTTGCCGGAATTGTCATTGGGAACAAGACGTCTGCGCTACACCAAATTGGCCGAAACCTATAAAGAAACCGCCGACAGTATTTTGCTGTTTGCCAAAGTGGTTGGCGAAAACTTCCGCGCCCAGTTGATGATTTCTGCCATCAACACCGCTTTAACCGCCATCGGTTTATATATCCTTGACGTTAAAGCCATTGCCTTGTTATGCACCATTGTCTTCTGTTGCGGTTTGATCCCGGTTCTCGGCATGCTGATTTCTTCGGTGCCGATTGTGCTTATGGCTGTCAACAGCGGCGGCATTATCCTCGGTTTGTGGGCTATTTTGATGTTTATCATCATTCATATGTTGGAGGCCTACGTTTTAAATCCGCGCATTGTCTCTTCGGTGATGCACATTAACCCGGTGATGACGCTTATCATTTTGTATATTGCGCACAGCTTGCTCGGCTTATGGGGTATGTTGCTCGGCGTGCCGATTGCCGTTTACTTCTACCGCAAAATCAATCTTACCGATGAAAGAGAAAGCGTTCCTGCTTAAAACAAAAATAAGACCGAGAATTTACTCGGTCTTATTTTTAAGACACGCTATATTTATGCCATATACCCGTATCTGTTTTTATATTTCAGCCAACAGGTAATGCTGACACTCAAGGCCAACATCTCGGCAACGATAATGGCCGACCAGATCCCGTCAAGCCCGAAAAATATCGGCAAGACGAGGACACTCAGACATTCGAAAATCATGGTGCGGCTGACGGAAATAACAGCCGATACCAAGCCGTTGTTCAGCGCCGTAAAGAAGGCCGAAGCATAAATATTGAAACCGGCCAACAAAAACGATATGGCGTAAATTCTGAAACCGACCGCGGTCAGTTCGCTTAAATGACGATCGTATCCGACAAAACAGTCTGCCAAAAACGAA
>JAGCYN010000045.1 GCA_017960745.1 Alphaproteobacteria bacterium
ATGGTATTTACCTTTATATCAATTCCGCGGAAAATTATCTTTATTCGAAAAACAACCAAACACCGACAACACATCCTGATATCACGGGTGCCGGTACTTATGCTTATCACAATTATGAATACCCGGCGGAAACTACTCCTGAATTTGAGCAGAATATTGAGATTATTGCCACCCCGTATGATTACTACTATATTCCTTCGCAGGATGCCGGCGGCGGTGATGAACCTACGCCGGACACACCTGATACGCCTGATACGCCGGACACACCTGATGATCCGGTAAACCCTGATAATCCGGATTTAGGCACATCTTCCGTTCCTTTCCTGACTTTCGTCAACAGAGGTGTTTATTCGGTTCAAAACTTGGATTTCGACACCGGTCACATTGATTACGTTTTAAGTCAGCACGGTTCGTATCAGGCTGATACGATTCAAGGCTCTATTTCCATTGATCCGGTGGTTGTGGTTGACAGCAACAACACCAACTACATTGTTGAAGATGCCTTTATCGGTACCGATAACGGTATCGAACTGGTAGATAATCTCTATATGTTCTCGCCGACTTTGAAGCAAAACGAAGCCGGAAACATAGACGCGGTGTTAACCATGAAAGATATGCATGATTTGGTTGAAAACCAGTCTTTGGCAAGCTATTTAAGCTCAAACTATGCGCTTAACAACGCTTCTGAAATGTTTAATGCGTTGAAAACCACCGAAACAAAATCGGCGTTCGACGATATCATCAAACAAAAATTCGGTCTCGGTCTTATTCCGAATTTGGCCAAGCAAAATCTGGATGTTGAAAAAACCGTCAATAATGAAATCAGCACCGATATTATGCAAAAAACCGACGAACAAAATCGCCGTCGGGTTAACTTGTTGACTTACGGCAATAAAGTATCGGCCAAACATCAAAGCGACGGCTACAAAGACCGTGTTATTGCCGCTTACGGCTTTAATGATACGGATATCGGCAACAATCTGCGGTTTGGTCTTGGTTTATCCACGACATTTGTTGACAGCGACTTTGACGGTGATTCTTCTCGATATAACACTATTCTTGAAATATTTGCCCCAATCAGCTCACACAGCGATAAAATGGTTGCCATGGTTAAACCGAAAGTCGGATTTGCCCGCGGTCGTTATCGTCGTGTTGAAGCCGGAGCCGTACATAAGGCTGACACCAAGGAATATTATTTCGGTGCCGATACCGCCGTTAAACAAAACTATAATCTTGACGATATTGTTGAGCTGGAACCGATGGTCGGATTTAATTTGACGGATATGTATGTCGGAAATATGCGGGAAAATAACCAGGGTTTACGTGTCGGTTCCAAAAACGTTGTTTCGGCGCAATCCGTCTTGGGTGTCGATATTAAAAAGAACATTGAGCTCAACAGCGATAACGGCATTTCGCTGTCCGCCGGCGGCAAGTATTATCACGAGTTTGGCAATAAATATCGGTCGACCGTATCCGCCGATGGTATGGAAGGACATTATCAGGTTACCGATAATCGCTTGCAGCGCAATTACGGCTTGCTCGGCGTTAAGGCACAATATAACTACAAAGAGTTATCGTTGGGTTCCGCCGTTTATGTGCCGCTTGAGCAAAAACATAAAGAATATTATATGTTTAACCTCGGATATATATTCTAACAAAAAAACCTCCCCTTTCAGGGAGGCTTTTTGTTGGTGCGCTACTTGTGTCTTGCTTCGCAATCCACGCCAGAATTATCAACTCGCTTTGCTCGTTGTCCCCTTCGGTTTCTTTTCGGCGTGCTCCCGCCCGCCTGAAACCTCGGGTGAACCGGCACTCTTGCCAGTTCAACCCACCTCACTGCACCTAACAAAAAAACCTCCCCTTTCAGGGAGGCTTTTTGTTGGTGCGCTAGGCCAGACTTGAACTGGCACGGGATAAATCCCAACAGATTTTAAGTCTGCAGCGTCTACCGATTCCGCCACAAGCGCATTGCTTATAGACTTATACATAAAAAAATTTTTAATTGCAACATAAAACTTGTCTTTTTTCGTAAAATATGCTTAATTGTTAACGGAAAGAGGGAAAACCTCCCTCTGCTTAACTTTTGAATACGTCAGAAACAGCGTTTCGGTATTCTTTGGGGAGAACTTTGATGAAATCTGTTGATACCTCTCTTCATGGCTTTTTGTTTCCAACCATCAGTCAGGACGGATGGAAATTTGTCAGTATTATGGCCGTTTTCACACTCATTGCGGCTATGATATGGTTTCCATTAGGGTGTATCTCTTTTATTCTGACCGTTTGGTGTTTTTACTCATTCAGAGACCCTGTCAGGGTAACACCTGTGCTTTCAACAGCGGTTGTGGCACCGGCTGACGGCTATATCGTTTCCATTACCCACGAAAAAGGACCGGATGCCGTCGGTTTGCAGAATAAAAACTTTACCAAAATTTGTATTTACAACACTCCTTTTGATGCGCACTATTGCCGCAGTCCTATCCGCAGCCGTATTGCCAAGACTTTCTATGACGCCGGAAAGCCTTTCACAAAGTCTTTTGATAAAAACAATTTAGGTAATGAAAAATATATCGTGGCTCTTAAACAAAGTGAAAATTTTGACTTTGTGGTGCAACAAATTGCAACTTTTTGCAATAAAAGAATCTTGAATAATTTCAAGCTCGGCGATGAATTTACTGCCGGACAACGCCTCGGATTTTTGCGTTTCGGCGGTTATGTCGAGATTTTCTTACCGGATAAAGTGCAGCCTATCGTCTGCGTCGGTCAAAAAGTTGTTGCCGGTGAAACGATTATTGCAAACATCAATTCAGATGCTCCCCGTATGGAAGGAGAAATCAGATAATGAACAAAAAAACAATCAGTTCGGTTATTCAAAACCGTAATGTTATCAAAAAGAAAGCCATCGGTAAACTTAAGGAAGTTCCGTTTCGCAAAATGGCGCCGAATATCGTGACTTTAATGGCTTTGTGCGCCGGCGTTACCACCATTCGTTTTGCCATCATCGGCAAGTGGTCTTATGCTTTGGCTTGTATTTTCTTGGCCGGTATCTTTGACGGATTGGACGGCCGCGTGGCACGCAAACTCAAGGCCTCTTCAAAATTCGGGGCTGAGTTGGACTCCCTGTCCGACTTCGTCAGTTTCGGCGTGGCACCGGCAATCTTGATGTATCAGTGGTGCTTAAACAGTTTGCCGCATTGGGGCTGGATATTTACTTTGCTGTTTTCAGCCGCCATGGCTTTGCGCTTGGCTCGTTTTAACACCATGTTGGAAGATGCCGCCGTGCCGGAATATTGGTCACACTATTTCGTCGGTGTGCCGGCACCGATGGCTGCCGCCATTGCCGCCATGCCGCTTTTGATTTGGCGTGAATATCCGCAATTTGAAATTGTGTTGCGTAACTCTTATTTTTGCAGCGCTTTAATGGTTTTGGTGGCGTTTTTGATGATCAGTCGAATTCCGACATTGTCGCTGAAAAAAACCAAAATCAACCGCGATTGGGTGTTGCCGCTGATGATTTTGTTTGTGCTGTTTATCAGTTGCTTATTAACAAAACCATCGCTGACACTCGGTCTTTTCACCTTGTGCTACGTTTTAACCATACCGTACACGATTTGCCGATTTTTGCGCGATAAACGAGCGGCGGAAAGAAACAGCGCGGACGCTTAAATATAAAGGCTCTCTTCGGAGGGCTTTTTTATTGCCCGCCGGCATACAAACAATAACTCTGGCGGCGCAGATTATATTTTTTTGAAACTTCGCAAATTGAACACAAACAGCCGTATCTTTGACGCAGGCAATTACTCGGCTCATAGGCGCAAAACAGTTTTTCATAGTGTTGCTGATGCGGAAAATCTTCCATCAGCTGCAAAAAGTTTTCGGCCGCATTCTTCATTTTGCAATGATAGGTATAAGAAGGACATTGCATACACAAACACTTTTCAATATTTTCCAAACTTCTTTCCACGGGCATTTTCTTTCTCCTTAAAGAAAAATATACGCCCGTTTTATGAAATTTAAACTGACTGAAAGTATGAGGCTAGCAACGTCTGAGTACACCGGCTTCAATCGGTGGAAAATAACTTTTATATTCCGGTGTTTCGGTAACGCTGTCAACCCGACCGAACAGTGGTCCTTTGTGCAACACCATGTAAAAAGCGTTCAGCTCTTCTTCCGTGCCCGCAACATAAGCCACCACATCACCATCGCTGAAATTACAGATATATCCTGAAATATCGCCGATATGCTTGGCAGCACGAATCGCCCAATAGCGAAAACCGACACCCTGAACCCGACCGCTGATTTTATAACATTTTTCCATTATTGCGCCAAAAACTCTTCTATTTGATTTAAGGTTAATTTTACCTGACGGTGCTTGTTGGCCGCCGCTTCATCGGTTCCCCAATAACGGTTTTGATACAACTCTTCCAAAAAAGCCGCTGTAAAGACCTCTGAGGCGTCTATTTGTTTTTTAACCAACAAGTACCCCAATAAAGGCGATTTGCTTTCTGCGGACGCTAAAAAACAGCCTGTGAGCTCTTTATCGGAAAGGTTTTGCAACAAGTTTTCAAAAACATTTTTGCTTGCCGCATTTTTTTCGGCATCGAGTTCCGTCGTGGTTTCCAAATTTAATTTATATTGCGTTTTAAAAACATCAAGTAACGGCTGCCACTTTTCCTGTTGCAGAGCCTTCAATTCAGGCACCTCGCTCCAAAACAACATCGTATCCGTCAGCAAAAAATCCGACAAATTGCGAATGGTTTCTTCCCGATGGGTTTTCACATATTCAACCGACTTTATAAAATCTGTCATTTTGAAAACAACCCTTTGAGCTGGTTTCCGAGCTCTTTAGCCTGATTTTTAATGTCTTTGCTCACGTTTTTGAGGTTTTGACCGACATTTTTAATACCGTCTTTAACATCACCGTAACTCTTCGAAACATTCCCTTTAACCGAATCATCGCCTTTGAAATATGATGCGTATGTTGTTCCGCTCAGCGCGGTATGGCATGGCACGGAATCTGCCGAAAGCAGCATATCGCCGACATTATAAGCGCCGCCCGATGCCAAGAAACCGACCACGTTTTTCGCCGCCGACGTTTGGTTAATATCAATTTTCGGGTTATTAACCGTGCCGGCAATTTTCAGCAAAGAGCCCAAAATCGAAGAAATATTGGTGCTATCCAATTTTCCCGAAAACGGTTGCAAGTCAAAACGAATTTTATCGTTTTTTAAATTCAACGTGCCGTCAGCCACCAAATAAAAATCGGTGGCGTTAAAGACAATACCTTTCGGAAAACTCATTGTACCGTCTTTAATATCGCTGCGAACAACGGCGCATGCCAAATCGGTATCTTTCTTGGTTAAATCCGAAATTTTTAAGGCGTTCAAAATCTGCATGATAATGTTGCCCTGCAAGCGTTCCAAACTCCTGATTTTAAGAACGGATTCATCAATAAACGCTATAATCTGACCGTTCAAATTGTTCAAATATTGGTCCGTATTGTTACCGGAAGTATGGGTTTTTATCAGGAAATTGGTTTTACCGCCGCTTTTAACATACATCTGCGGATTATTCGGATCGGCATACGGCGTATATAATTTTTGCAACAGAATATTGCTGCCGGTTAAATCCGTTGACAAGGTTTTATCTTTGGCACTCAAAATAATCGTTCCTTTAATCGTTCCGGTGCCGGCGGTGATATTCTTGATGTTGGTGTTCAAACTGCCGTTGAGCAACGCCGCATTAATCTGAATATCGCTCAGTTTAACATCCGACGTCAATATCAGCGTTTTCAAATTCAAAGCCATGTTCGCATTAGCCATCTTCAAATATTGATACGGAATATCGATATTTTTCATCAACTGCGAAGCATAAGCGTTTTTCACCAGCCAACCGTCACTTGTTTTAGTGTTTGACGCCAACTTGGTTAAATCAATGGCAGAACCGCTGACGGAAACTTTCACATACGGCAGTTTACCTTGTTCCAGCTTGGCTTCGCCGGTTATGCTGTTGTCATTGAAATTGAGCTTGTTGACAGTGGCTTTTAACACCCCGTCTTTCAGATTGGCGCTGCCTTTGAGGTTTTGCAAAACAATTTTCGGCTCAACAACCACGGTTTTGACATCAAAACTAACGTCGGCGTTAGCCATTTTCAAATATTCATAAGGAATATCCAACGAGTTTTTTTCTGCCGCCTGCGCCGTTCCGATGAAGAAATTGTTGGAGGCCTGTTTTGGCGCGGTAAAATCGGCAACATTGATTTTATCACTCTGAATATCCATTTTAACATACGGTAAAGCCTGTGTTAAATCGGCATTCAATGAGCCGTACACCCGATTGCTTTTATATTTCACATCATAATCACCTTCCGCTCTGATTTTTTCCTGCAAACCGCGCAACCAGCCGCTGAACCCGATGGTGTATCCCATAACCGTCGTATCAATCAGCGTCAGTTCGGTTTCGTTAAACTTTGAAGCCTGCAAATCTTTTAAGGAAGATACACTGGCGGTGCCGGCTATATCTATGCCGCTGATGTTTGTATCAAATATAATTCCGATCGGTGCGTCATAGTTATCCATACTGACGACCAGTTCTTTAATATTGACGCTGTCTTTGGGATTATAAAAAATTTTCGTATCGGTTGTTTCAATGGTATCCACCACAATTTCTTTATGCAACAAAGGCAGAATGGAAAATTGCACCAACGCATTGCCGATACGCGCGGTTTCATATTCGGCTTCCGGCAACGAAACAATAACATCGTTCAATTCAATGCTCGGCTTTAATGAGATGCCGATATCCAAATCGCCGTTGATTTTAACATCAATATTTGCATATTTACGCAAAAGCTTTTCAATATCCGGTCTGTAAGGATTTAAATCGGCAAATTTCAAATAAGTTACCGCACCGACTATAATAACAACCGGCAACAAAATAATGATCAGCAAAAATTTAAAAAGTTTTTTCATTTTTCAATCTCCAATCCCAAAAAACGGCAGGCATCGGCAAAATGCCGCGGTAAATCAGCTTTAATCACAAAATTTTTATTGTAAATCGCGCTTAAATCAAGTTTATAGGCGTGCAAATATAACTTATCCGCAACTTCACTCAAACGAAATCTCTCGCGACCGAAATATTTACTATCCCCTAAAATAGGTGTACGAATCGACTCCAAATGCACACGAATTTGATGGGTTCGACCGGTCAGCGGTTTGGCTTCAACCAATGCATATTTTTTGCCGGCATTGTCCAAAACTTTATATTCGGTCAGCGCTTTCTGCCCGTCGGCCACAATTTCCATGCGTTCGCCGACTTTTTCCAACGGCGCTTTAATCACACCTTCAAAAGCATCAGGACAACCGCGCACCAATGCCAGATATGTTTTTTGCAAAGTATGCTCACGGAAAGCCTTGGTTAAAATATCGGCAAATTTGCGATTGCGCGCCAAAAGTAAAATTCCGCTGGTGTCTTTATCAATACGGTGTACCAGCTTCGGTTTTTCGGCCTTTTCAAACTTTAATGCCTCCAAAAGCCCGTCAATATGGCGGGTTGTACCGGTTCCGCCCTGAACCGCCAATCCGGAAGGTTTGTTCAGCACGATAATATTATTATCTTTGTAAATAACCATTGATAAAATGTAATCAATATCGTGTTGTTTCAAAACATCTTCCTTCGGCTGAGCTTTTTGCTCATCAAGCGGTGGCAAACGCAATTCCTGGCCGGCAATAAGACGAGTTGCTGTTTCGGCTTTTTTACCGTCAACTTTAATCTGCTTGGTTCGAAGTAATTTTTGCAAGCGTCCCAATGTTAAAGACGGATATTCGCGCAAAAACCAGCGATTAAGCCTGATACCGTCATCTTCCGGCGCAATTTTTATTATTTTAACCCCCGACATTTAACGTCCGCCCTTCTTTTTTGTGCAAATTTTCCCGATTTTCAGAGGAACATAAGGTTTTGAATGTTTTTTATGTTTTTCTTTCAAATCTCTTTCAATTTGTTTTACGGAAACGGTTACCGGTACTTTCATATTTTCAAAAATTTTATTCACATCCGGCTTTTTTGCGCGCAACGGCTCCCTTTCCGTACACTTAAAACCTTTAAGATTTTGTTTTTCTTCGTCGCTTAATTGTTCATACTTATCTTTTTTTATCGAAATAAACCATTCGATTTGTTGATTTTCCAACATTTTCTGCTTTGTTTCATCAGAAATATTTAAAAAATCCTCATAAGGAATGATAATGCCTATTTCTTTATTTTGACTCATTTTCTTCTCTTTTCATTTCAGCCTGCTTTTCTTTACGCAGCTTATCAAAATAGTCTATACGTTTTTTAATCTCGCGTTCAAAACCGCGTTCAACCGGAAAATAAAATTTTCGCCGTGCCATTCCTTCCGGAAAATAATCCTGACCGGAAAAACCGTCTTCCAAATCTTGATCATAAATATATCCGTCGCCGTAACCGAGATTTCTCATCATCTTGGTCGGCGCGTTCAAAATATGTTTCGGCGGCATCAGAGAACCGGTTTGACGTGCCGCATCATAAGCCTTATGCATAGCCTTATAAACACCGGCCGATTTCGGTGCGGTTGCCAAATAAGCCACCAACTGCATCACCGCCAATTCACCTTCCGGCGAACCTAATCTTTCATAGGTTTCAATGCAAGAAACCGCCTGAGTAACGGCATTCGGATCAGCCAGCGACACATCTTCAATCGAAAAACGTAACAATCGGCGCAACAAATAGCGCGGATCTTCGCCGGCAACCAGCATTCGCGCCGCCCAATATAAAGCCGCATCAACATCGGAACCGCGCATCGATTTATGCACCGCCGATATTAAATTATAATGCCCGTCATGCCCTTTATCATACACCGGTGCCCGCGATTGAATAATGTGAATAATCTGTTCTTTATTGAAAATTTCGCCGTTTTGCGCATAAGTCCAGATATTTTCGGCAATATTCAGCATATAACGACCGTCACCGTCCGCAATTGTCTTAATAAAGGTCCGCGCCTCATCATCAATCGGCAGTTTTTTGCCTTCTTCCTTTTCCGCCCGTTGCAAAAGTTCTTCAAAATTATCTTCATTTAGCCGATTGAGAACAAAAACCTGACAACGCGAAAGTAAAGCGGAATTCAGCTCAAACGACGGATTTTCAGTGGTTGCACCCACCAAAATAACGGTACCGTCTTCAACATAAGGCAAAAAGCCGTCTTGTTGTGATTTATTGAAACGATGAATTTCATCGACGAACAATAACGTACCTTTGCCTTGACTGGCGCGTCTTTCCTGCGCATACTGAAAAACCCGTTTCAAATCGGCAACACCGGAAAAAACAGCTGAAATTTGTTCAAAATACAAATTGGTATATTCGGCAATCAGTCTGGCAATGGTGGTTTTGCCGCAACCCGGCGGTCCCCATAAAATAAAGGAGGTAATTTTACCGGATTTTATCATGCGCCCCAACGGCGAGTTTTCACCGATTATATGATCTTGTCCGACAACTTCTTCCAGTTTTTTCGGGCGTAATCTATCAGCCAGCGGACGTTTAACATTGCTTGAAAATAAGGTATCTTCTTCCATATCCTTATCTTTCATGACTGTTCTTCATCATATTTATACGATTTTTAACTTGTTCCATATCGCGCGCTTTTTCTTCGTTTTGCAGCTGTTCCTGACGCTGTTCCAAAACTTCGCGTTTATGTTGCTCAATGGCTTTTCTTAATTCTTCATTACTACTTTCTTTAACCGGTTCTTCTTTTTCTTTATTGTCATTTTTATCTTGCTTCGGCTTATCCTTTTTGAAGGTATTTAAAATTTCTTTGCCTTTTTTGAAAATTGTATTGAAATCGGTGCTGACTTTGGTGGTATCCCAATCAAAACCACCACGGCTATCAAAAAGCGCAGAAAAATCAATACCTTGCATTTTTTCTTTTTTCTTATCACGTTTTTTCGGCGCCAATATTTTTTTCAACTCTTCCGGCGTCGGCTGATGTCCGATCGCTTGTGCAATTTGTGCAGGCGAAATAATGCATTCGCTTAAATCAAGTTCATAAATATTTACCCCGAAAAAGTTACAACCGGTAAAATCTACGCCGCGCAAATTAACATTTTTCAGATTGATTCTTTTTAAGTCGAGCAAAGTCAGATTAAGCCGGCTCAAATTTAACTTTTGCGGATAATACATTGCAAGATATTCAACCAATTCTTGCAATTCTTCGATTGATAAATTATCCAAATCGGCGTCTAAAAGAATAGCATCCTGTAAATCAGCATCAACCAATTTTACGCCATGCATATGAGCGCCGGTAAAGTTTGTCCCAATCAATTTGGCGCCGGTAAAAATTGCACCGTCAAGATTGGCACCGCTTAAATCAGCACCGCTTAAATCAGCACCTGTAAAGTCAACATTTCTTAAATTAGCGCCGGATAAATTGATTTCCTGCATATTACTGCCGCTGAAATCCGTATTTTCAAGGTTTTCACCCTTAAAATTTCCGCCTTGCAGAACTTTACCGCTAAAGATTAAATCTTTGCTGATTCTGTTGCTTTTCTCGCTATCATCATATTTATTGATTTGTTTGGATATTGCTTGCCATGACTCACTACGATTTAATATTTCTTCCGTAGAGTTTGAATTCGGACTCTTTTTGTTATGTTTACTTTCGTAATCAGTCATTATAAAATGCCTCTAATAAGCAAAACTGACTAATTTTAACGTATATTTTTTTATTTGACAATTGTTATTTATGTTTTTTTAATACAAAATAAAATGATAAATATACTCGGTAAACTCATTAAACCCGAGATAATGAAAAATATAATCCAACCGCTGTGCGGAAACAGATTTTCGGCGTATTGATACACAACACCGCTGGTTGCCGAAAATAAATCACGAGAAAGGCTCATTACCGAAGATAATAAAGCATACTGTGTTGCTGTGTATAATTTATTGCACAATGACGAAATATAAGCCACAAATGCCGTGGTTGCCAAGCCGGATGATAAATATTCCAAAGCCACAATCACCATAAACAACGGCATATTGTGTCCGTAATAAGCCTGAAGAGCAAAAGACATTGTGGTTAAACATTGAGTAAAGCCGAACAACAACAAACTTTTGCGCATCCCAATTTTCAAAACAATAATTCCGCCGAGCAAACCGCCGATAATCGTCATGATTATGCTGTAAATTTTGGTCACAAAGGCAATTTCTTCTTTGCTGAACCCTAAATCATCATAAAAAGGATTACTCATCGGACCAAAATAAGAATCACTCAATCGATAAGTAAAAATAAAGGCTAAAATCCAAAACCAACTTTCATTTTTAATAAAACTCTTAAAAGGTTCAATCAGCGAATTATTAAAAAATTGTCTGATGTTTTTTGTGTTCCAATTCAATACCTTATATTCATATTTAACCGGTTCTTTGGAAAAAATAACGGCGATCATACCGACCAAAACACCTAAAGACATGATTATATAAACGCTTGACCATGAAATTTTTGAAGCCAAATAAATTGCCCCGGCACCGGAAAATATAAGTCCCAATCGGTATCCCAAAACAAAAATAGCCACACCAGAAGAAAGTTTTTCCGGTTCTTCATGAAAAGATTCCACGCGGTAAGCGTCTAATACAATATCCTGTGTTGCCGATAAAAAGCTGGTAATAAAAGCAAATAAAGCCATTAAATACAAATTTTGCTGCGGATTGACCGTTGACATTAAAAAGATGGATATACCCAGTAAAATTTGTGTTATTAAGGCCCAAGAACGGCGTCGGCCGATTTTATGCAAAAGCGGTATTTTAACATTATCAACCA
>JAGCYN010000046.1 GCA_017960745.1 Alphaproteobacteria bacterium
GCACGGACGGGCGATTAAGCATCGGCAAGGCATCACGCTCGGCCAGCTGTTCTTCGCTCCAAAGCTGTTTTTTATCAACCTTGGTGTCAATGCACTGCAACAGCCAAACGTCGTAAATCGGGTGTTCCAAAGCGTGTGTTGCCGGCGAAGAAGAAATCATCCAACCTTTGAACACGTTATACTCTTCGCCTTTTAAGTTGGTGTCGGTAATATCGATAAAGGCGAAGTTATCCGGCGTTTCTTCAACCGGTCTGGTTTTGCAGCTGCGGATCACCACCGATAACGAGCCGAATTTTGTTTCGCTGTTGACGGGAACTTCAATTACGCTGACGCGGCCGGTGATTTTATCCATGGCCTGCAATTTGGCCGTATTGGTGTCGATTTCAGCGGCAAAGCTTGCTGAAACAAAGGAAAAAACAGCGCAAAAACCAATAATTTTATTTATCATTTTTCTCGTTACCGTCCGTTACCATGAATATAATTTCGCCGACCATATCTTCGAGAGTTTTAAAATCTTTGGTTTTATGAAAACGGTCGCCGTCTTTTAAAAACTCATTTGCTTTACCAGGCATTATTTTAACGAATTTATCGCCCATCAAACCGTCGCTGACAATGGCAACAACGCTGTCTGTCGGCAATTTGATGTCCGACGAAATGCTGAAGCTAACATCAACGGTATAATCCTCATTATTGAGCGTTTGGGCGGTTACCGTGCCGACTTTTATGCCGTTAATGCGCACATCGGAACCGATGCTTAAACCGCCGACTTTCATGAAATTAGCGGTTAGTGTGTAGCCTTGCACAACCTGCAAATCAGACACACGATAAGCGAATACCAAAAACAGGACGGCAATCAGTAAAACCACCAGTCCCATAATTGTTTCAATCGGTTTCTTGAGCATCTTCGTTCTCCATTTTTTGTGTTGTTGCCGGTGTTTCGGCAGAATTTTTACGTTTCGCCTTACCCAAGGCAATAATGCGCTCAATCAGCTCTTCCAAAACAATTGCATCCTGCGTATATACGAAATCACCGTTTTCTTCAATAAAATCTTCCGAACCGCCCGGTTCGATTTCAATATACTTATTGCCCATAATGCCGGAACTGACGATGGCGGCACTGCTGTCATCGGGAATTTTAATATCATGACGGATTTTTAAGGTTAAAGTGGCACGGAAGTTTTCATCCAAAACGCTGCCTTCCACGCGGCCGACATCCACCCCCGCCAAACGCACTTTGTTGCCAACCGATAAACCGTCGGTGCGGTTAAAGGTGGCATATACGGTATAATCGGTATCTTCAGCGTCAGCCCAGACATTGCGCTGCCATTTAAATACGACGATAATAATGGCAAAAAGCGCAATAACCAGCAGTCCGATGTTTAAATTAACAACCTCTTCTTTTGCAAGCTTATCCAAAATATTTACTCCACTTCTTATCTCTTAGCTTTACTATTACTCCAATAAATCGAATTTGTCATCAATGTTTTTTTATTATAGTTGAAAAATTTTTATAAAATGGTTTAATATAACCTGAAAATTTAAATTGCGGAGAGCAAAATGCTTAAAATTCAAAATGTTTCGAAGTCTTTCGGTTCCAAAAAAGTTTTGGATGATGTCTGTTTTGAGGTTAAAAAAGGACAAACGGCGGCACTTTTGGGTGAAAACGGTGCCGGAAAATCGACCTTGTTGCGTATTATCAGCGGTTTTCTTGAGGCCGACATCGGCAGCGTCAAAATCGATAATCTGGATATTCCGGAGCAAAGAGAACAATTTTTGCAAAGAATCGGTTATGTGAAAGAAATTACATCACTTTATGACGAGATGATGGTTGTTGAATTTTTGCGTTTTGTTGCCGATGTTCGCTTGTTGCCGGCGGCACTCAAAGACGAAAAAATCAAAGAAGTTATCCGACAAATGGATTTGCAGGAAGTTTTATTTCAGCGCTGCAGCACGTTGTCTAAGGGGTTTCGCAAGCGTGTCGAATTAGCGGCAACTCTGTTGGCCGAGCCGGAAGTTTTGCTGCTGGATGAACCGACTGAAGGCTTGGATCCGAATCAAAAACATGCGCTCCGTCAAATTATTAAAAATTATGCGAAAAAACATACGGTTATGGTGTCAACGCACACGCTTGAAGATGTTGAGATTTTGGCCGATAAGGTGCTGTTGCTGCATAAAGGTATGTTAGAAGCCGATATGCCGCTGAAAGATTTTAAGCAGCTGACAAAGAAAAGTTTATTGGATTCATTCCGTAAAGTTACGGAAGATTGAGAGGGATCATGCAACAGTTCAAAGCTTTATTCAAAAAAGAAATCGGCGCATATTTCAAAAGTTATTTTGCGTACATCATTTTCTTTGTGTATTTGTTTGTTTCGGTCGGGGTGGCTTTTTACTTCGGGGCTTATTTATCGGCGCATGATTCGTCGATGTATGCTCTTTTCTATGCGCAACCGATTATTTTGCTGGTGTTGTTGCCGGCCGTTACCATGAAAACCTGGTCAGATGAATACCGTTCGGGCACGGCGGAGTTTCTGTTGACGTTGCCGTTGCATCCGGCTGTGCCGGTTTTGGCAAAGGTTGCCGCGGCATGGTGTCTGTGTTTCGGCATGAGCCTGTTTTTGTTGCCGTTTGTGTTTTATACGGCCACATGGTTACATCTTGATGTCGGCAATCTGATGACCGATTTTATCGGTTTATGGTTGGTTATGGCGTTTTTGACGGCTTTAGGTTGTCTGATTTCCTCATGCAGTCGCAATGTTGTGATTGCGTATGTTTTCAGCGTTTTGGTTATGGCTATGTGGGTGGTTTTCCCGTTCAGCGGTTTTTATAACACCTACAACAACTTCTTATTCGGTGAAATCGGGGTGCCTGATGTTTTGTATTTTGCGTTGTTTACGGCCGCTTTTTTGCTTGTCAATGTGTTGGTGCCGGAATTTATGCGCTCAATTCAAAAATACAAAATTATTAAATTCGCCGGCTTTATGTTCTTTTTATTGGTCGGTATTTCGGCTGTTTCGGTGATGATGAATAATTTAATCAGTTATAAGTTTGACGTAACAACCGCGCGTTTTTATACGCCGAGCGCTGAAACCAAAGCGGTGGTCAACCATGTTTACAAACCGATTAAAATCGAGTTGTATGCGGCTAAAAATTACATTTATCGCAACAATGAATATTTTTACTATTATCAACAGATTAAGCGTTTTTTGCGCAAATATGAAAGTATGTCCGAGGGCATGATCAGATTGAGCGTCAACGAGGTTGAGCCTTTTTCGCCGCTGGAAGACAATATTTTGGATAACGGTCTGTTCTACGAAACCGATAAGGATGGTAGCCGAAATTATTTGGGCGCCGTGGTGCGTGATGAAGAATCGCACGGCGTTATCATCAAACAATTTTTGGCCGAACGGCGGGTTTTCCTGGAAAAAGACATCAATATGGCACTGATTCACTTAACGCGGGCGGCGGTAACGAAAAATCTGGGGGTTTATCTGGAGCCGACGCAGAATTTGGAACAGTATCAGGGTTTTATGCTTAATTTGGAAAATGACTACAACGTCGTTGATATTCCGAGTTCTATTTATGAAATTTCGTCGGATATCGAAATGGTGATTTTAATCAACCCGAAAGATTTGCCGGATACTTTCATATATGCGGTTGATCAGTTTGTCATGCGCGGCGGTAAATTGCTGATATTCGCCGATTTTTATACGGAAGCACAGCCGGAACTGACCAATTTGGCGCCTGTCAAAATTTTGCCGTTGTTGCAAAGTTATTATTTCGAGTTCGGTGATAAACTGGTTCACGATGGCGTGTTGAATCCGGAATTTGCCGTTGAAGATAAGGGCGTGGCCGTTAACGGAGCTTTCACCTACAAATTCTCTAATCCGTCAATGAATGTAACACCGTTCATCACGCATGATGATGAATACATCGGGGCCTTGTTGGTGGGAGCGGTTCCTTCAATGTTCGGGCAAACGCCTTATACGGGCTTGGGAACGGATGTCCAAATACCGGAACATCAAAGCGTTTCTATCGGCGAAGCAACGGTTGCCGTTATCGGCGATGTTGATTTAATTGAAGATTATCTGTGGATGGACGAGCGGTCGCCGGATCGCAATCCGTACAGCGTAATCAGCAAAAATGATAATCTCAATGCGGTTCGCCGCCTGATTGATACGATGTTGGGAAATGATATTTTTAATCGCCAGCCGATCTATCATGCCAATAATTCTCAAGATATCGCCAAGCAGGTTGATAGAATGGTTTATGAACCGTATGCCGAAACATTGCAAAAGTTAAACAATGAAATTGATATCAAGCGAATGAGTTTATATGCGGTCAGCGGTAAAGATGAAAATAAGGCCGATGCCATGCAGAAAATCGAACAAGCCGGTCAACAGCTGTCTAAGTTGGAAAAACAGGTTGACGGTCTGGTTTATCGGGTTAAGAAAGCTTATACGCATAAAATCAATATGATGATATTGCTGAATGTTCTTGTCTTTCCGTTTTTGTTTACGCTGATTATCGGTTTGTTAACGGTTTTGACCGAACGTCGTTATCGTCGTTTTATTAAAGGATTGGGATATGAAAAATAAGTATTTATATTATGCCGGTGTTTTTTGTTGCGCCGTTGTCATTATGTTGTTGGGTGTTTTCGGATACATGAAGTATCAGGAGGGGCGGAATGTGCGCGGGCAATATACATTTGACAACACCCGTAAAAATATTTCCCGCCTGTCCAGAATATCCCTGATAACACCGGAAAGCGGCGAAATAAATATTATTCGGGAGGGCAATACCTGGAAATTCAAGGAAGCCGCCTCTTATTTTGCCAATGTGGAAATGCTTTCCGAATTTTATAAAATGGTGAATAATTCGATTATTTTGTCGGTAACGACGGACTCTGATTTGCAGAAATATGATTTGCAGACAGATGGCGACAAAAACATCAGCACCATTATTCGTACTTATGATGATGAAAATCAACTGCTTGATGCCTTGGTTTTTGCACCGGTTGTCGATGTTGATAATCAGCGCTATGCCCGTTTGGAAAATCGCCCGTTTGTTTATACCATCAACGCGACCGAGCGTTTTTCCGGTAATGCCGTATCGTGGTTGCCGTATCCTTTACTGAGCATCACGCAAAATATTGTGGAAGAATTTGAATGGAACGGCGAGGTTTATAATCGTCATTATTTTGAAAAATTGTTGCAACATTCCGCCAAAGGTCGTGCAATCATGCAGATTTTGCAATTTATTGAGTATTACGGTTTGACGACGGCCAAAGATTTTGTTCATGCCTATCCGATGGCGCGCGCGCGAAAAGCCAAAGTTGTGACGATTGCCGGTTTGGTTTATAATTTATACTTTTATCGCGTTGAGGGCGATTATTGGATCCGTATTAAACTGACCAGCACGAAAGTTCCGCACAAGGAAGTTCCGGCCTTTATTCGCAACAACAGTAAATATTTTGACAAGTGGATTTTCCGGCTGACGGAAGAGCAGGGACGACTGCTTTACGATTTGGATTTGCCGACGGTCAAACGCAAATCGTAGCGTTGTTTCAGGCGATAGATTTTATTTTGAGAAGCGTCAATACATTCGTAAAGACGGTTTAACAAATCCGTATTGATGGTCGCTTTGTCATAAAATTCCTCAAATTTTTTATCAGCATTCGGATGCGGACGCGGGCTGGTGGTGGTGTGCGCTTCCGGATTATAAAAAATATACGTCGGTTTGGTTTTTATAAGCTGCTGATTGATGGAATCCGGTTCTGGGCTGAACAGATAAGTATCGACCGCACTTAAGATGTAGGAATACCAGTGAAAATGCTGATAAGTACTGTAAATATCAAGAATTTCGGAATGAACGGACCAGCTTGAGCTCGGGCGCGGTAGGTTATTTACTTGTCGCAAAACCTCGGTATTCGGATAAACGATAACGGAAACATAAATATTGAGAGTATTTAAAACCACGACGGTGGCCACAAAATAGTTTCGGATGAAAGAACTCGCCTGATAAATCGCCGGTGCCGCCAAAAAGGCTATTCCCAATGCCGAAGGCATAAAATAACGAGGATATGGGACCGGATAAAGAATATTTTTAATGAGATCGGCGGTCAAAAGAATGGCAAAAATATGCGTGTATAAGGTTGCCCGGTGTTTTTTCAATTGCCAACCGTAAGCGATGTAACCGAAAATGATAAAAATCAGAAATTTCGGCAGGAAATTTTCAAAAGGTATTTGAATAAGATTAAAGAGGGCGCTGTTAAGAATCCAAGCTCGATTGATGTAATTCTCAAAACCGGAAGTATATGCAATATAAAGGGTAAAAATGGCCAAAAGCGGGATTGTCGGCAAGGCGCTGATCAGAAAATCTTTAATAAGCGCCGGTTTGCGGCAAATCAGATAAACGGCCGGAAAAACAAGCGGCGCGGTTAAAAATAAAGCCGTTTGTAAAAACATAAATGCAAAAGTAAAAGCAACGGCTGAAACTATCAAATCGCGACATCGGTATGTTTCACAATAGCAAAGGAAATAATACAAACCGCATAAGTAACAAGACCACATGAAAGCGTCGGGTTTGAAAATGACGGCCATATACTGAGAAAAATAAAATGAAAAGTAAATAACAAGTGTTAAAACGGCTACTTTGGCACCGCCACAGAAACGTTCGGCAATTTTATAAATATAATAGGCACTGATGCCGGAAACCATCGTCGTCAGCAATCGCGAAAGATAAAACAAAAAAACTTGGTGCTGGGGCAGAAATTTCAAAATCGGTGTCCACAGCCACCAGAGCAACGGATGGTGATGTTCAAAAAAATCCGCATACGGATGAAAACCGAGCGTTATCAAATAGCTGGCGCGCAGATGTTCAAACTCATCAATCAGTAGCGTGCCGTTGAAAATAAAACAGCACAATAAAGCCAGCAAAACCGCTCCCGCTGATAGAACAAGCATCTTTTTATTAAATTGTGGCTGAGCGTTCATGGTTTTTCTCTTTATTTGTTTTGGATCCGCTGATAAATATCGGAATCCGAATCATCAATCAGATTGAAATATTTATCAAGCAACCGGATGTCGATATGGTGTTTATTAAAAAGCTCGGTCATGGCATTTTGGTTATTTTCTTCCATCGGCGTATTGTCGTGAACTGACGGTCGCAAATCCGTATCAGGGATAATTGATACATAATTGATGTTGTTTATGATGTAGGCGTTCACATCAAACGGATGACCGAACAGCCTGTCATCAAGCGCCTCTAAGGCCGGGAAAAACCAGTAATACGGATAGTGTGCCGTGTAAATATTGAGAACCGGCATATAGACCATGGCGTCTTTTTTATCAAGAATTTTGATTTGTCGCAGATAAGGCGCGTTGGGCAGAATATATACGGACACCGTGATGTTGAGAAGGTTAAAGACAAACAACGCGGCGACAAAATAGTTTTTTGCAACAGCAGACAGTTGCAATATTACCGGTGCGGTTAGAAAGGATATGGCCAGCGCGGCCGATAGAAAATATCGCGGATAAGGGGTCGGAATAATGATGTTTTGCAGCATATTGACGGTCAAAATTAATACGGCAATGTGCATATAAGGGGTGGCTTGATGTCTTTTGATCTGATAGCCGTAAGCCGAATATCCGATAAGCGCAAAAATAAGAAACTTCGGCCAGAATGTTCCGTTTGCATATTGCAAATATTTAAATAAATCGGAATTTAAAATCCAGTTGCGCTGATAATAAGGAATTATTCCCGATGTTAAATGAATAACAATGAAAAATATCGCCAATAACAGCAGTCCCGGTATGGCACCTAGTGCATAATCCTTAAAATAAGCCGGATGGCGATATAAGTGATATAAGCCGAATAAGCCCAACGGCAACAGCAGAAATACGACGGTTTGCAGAAACATGAACGAAATTGCACAAGCTGTCGTTGAAATGTATAATTGTTTTTGTTGCCGCGTATCAATATAAAGGAAAAAATGATACAAACCGCACAGATAAAAGAACCACATATAGGCATCAGGTTTGAACGTAATCAGCGTTGTTTGAGCAAAATAGAAAGAAAAATAACTCAAAAGCGCGAGAAGCGCCGATTTCGTGCCACCGAAAAAGCGCTTGGCAATTTGGAAGATGTAATAGGCACTGCCGCAGGATAACAAAGTGGTGGCGGTGCGTAAGAAGTATAATAAGAAAATCTGATGATGCGGTAAAATTTTTATTATCGGCGCCCATATCCACCATAACAGCGGATGATGGTGTTCAAAAAAGTCTTTATAAGGGTGAAAGCCCAAGCCCACCAGATGAGCGGCGCGCATATGCTCGAATTCGTCCAATAACATATCGCCGCCGCAGATTAGAAACAGAATAACCGAAGAAAGAACCGAAAACATCAGTATTTTCAAACAGTTTTGTTCGCTTAAGAGGTGTTTTCGGTTCATCGGTTTTTCCCGTGATTAAATACCGGCCAAGCGGACGGTATCTTTGGCAATCATCAATTCTTCATCGGTCGGGATAATATAAACTTTAACCTTTGAATCCGGTGTGGAAATCATAACGGTTTCGCCGCGGATGCGGTTATTTTTCTCGTCCAGTTTAATGCCGAGATAAGCCAATCTTTCAATTAAGACTTTACGCAATAACCAGCCGTTTTCGCCAACACCGGCAGTGAAGACAATGGCGTCAACGCCGCCGAGAACCGCAATGTAACCGCCGATGATTTTCAACAGCGAATGAACGTAGCAATAAGTTGCTTGTGTGCATTTCTCATCACCCTCAAGCATTCTGTTTTCAACATCACGGTTGTCAGAAAAACCGGACAACGCCAACATACCGCTTTGTTTGTTCATCAAGTCGTTGACTTCATCAATGGACAGACCGTCTTTTTTCATAATATACAACGGAATGTACGGATCAATATCGCCGCATCGGGTGCCCATAATGGTGCCGGCAAGCGGGGTAAAGCCCATTGAAGTGTCAACACAAACGCCGTTGTCAATAGCGGCCAAGGAAGCGCCGTTACCTAAGTGGCAGGTAATGATTTTGCCTTTTTTACCAATCAATTTAGCGCATTCTTCAGATACAAACTTATGGGAGGTACCGTGGAAGCCGTAACGGCGAATTTTGTTGCGTTTGTATTGGTCTTCCGGAATGGCGTAAAGATAAGCTTCCGGTTTCATGGTTTGGTGAAAAGAAGTATCGAAAACCACAACCTGCGGAATATTCGGCAAAACTTCTTTAACCGCGCGCAAACCTAAAACGTGTGCCGGATTATGCAGCGGTGCCAAATCGGAAAGGGATTCGATATCGGCAATCACTTTATCGTTTACCAAAGCGGATTCTTTGAAAATATCACCGCCTTGAACAATACGATGGCCGACGGCGCTCAGTTCGTCCATGCTGTTTAAAGCGCCGTTCAAAAGCAATTTGAATACTTCACGCAAAGCTTCGGAATGTGTCGGCATATAAATGAAATGTTCCTGCTTCGGATTGTTGCCGTATTGAATTTTAATGACAGAGTTCTGCTGACCGATACGTTCGGCAATACCCTTGGAAATCACTTCATAGTCATCGCCGTTGACGTTGAACAGTTGAAATTTAACGGAAGAAGAACCGCTGTTAATAACCAAAATCTTTTTCATGAATATATTCCTTATTTTGTTGCTTGAATGGATGTAATGGCAATTGCACCGACGATATCTTCGGCAAAACAGCCGCGAGATAAGTCATTCACCGGTGCATTTAAGCCTTGCAGAATAGGGCCGTAAGCTTCGCAACCGCCCAAACGCTGCAACAGTTTGTAGCAAATATTTCCGGCCTCTAAGCTCGGGAAAATTAACACTTTGGCTTTGCCGGCAACAGGACTTCCCGGTGCTTTTTTGGCGGCAACAACGCTATCAAGTGCCGCATCAGCTTGCAATTCGCCGTCAATTTGAATGTTCAGATTTTTATAAGCATCGCTTTTCAAGGCTTCCTGAGCCAAAGCCAAGCCGCGTTTTACCTTGTCAACCTCGTCGCCTTTCGCCGAGCCTTTGGTCGAGAAAGAAAGCATGGCAACATTCGGTTCAATGCCGAATTGAATGGCAGTTTCGGCGGCATCCAACGCAATATCGGCCAATTCCTGATCTGTCGGGTTTATCACAACGCCGCAATCTGAAAAGATGTAAGGCACATCATTGGATATCATAATGAAAAATGAAGATGCGCAATGTCCTTTTTTGGCAGATTTAATAATCTGGAGTGCCGGTCTGACGGTATCGGCGGTTGAGTGATTGGCACCCGAAACCATACCGTCGGCATCGCCGGCTTTAATCATCAATGTGCCGAAATAATTGTAATTGAGCGCTAATTTGGCGGCATCTTCCGGTGTTAAGCCCTTTTCTTTGCGCAAGTTATACAGCAAATCGGTATATTCTTTGAGTTTCGGACTGTTTTCCGGCTTAATGATTTGAATTCCTTCCGTAGTCCAGCCGTTTTTGGCATAAAAGGCCTTAATGGCGTCTTCATCGCCTAAAATAACCGGCTTGGCGGCTTTCATTTCGCTGACAATATGAGCGGCGGTTAAAACCCGCTCATCTTCGCCTTCCGGCAACACAATGGTTTTGACGTTTTGTTTGTTTTTTTCCAACAAAGAGTTGATGTACTTACTTTTAATCATTATTTTTCTCCATTTCTGATGACACCTATATAAACCGTTTTAAGCTTAAAAGTCTATAAAAAAGTTTTGCTTTTTCGCCGGAATTGTAATATGTTAAAAAAAATCTTACTGAGGATACGACGATGAAAAAATTTATTTCTCTTTTGATATGCGGTTTATTGGTCAGCTGGAACGCGGCGGCAAAGATGGAATATGTCGCAACCATACCGGTTGATGTTGAGGCGGAAAACTCGGTTATTGCCAAAGATAAGGCCATGATTGATGCTCAAAGACAGGCGTTTTTGGAAGTTTCCGGAAAATTGGTCAGCGAAGATCATAAGCAAAAATTAGAGCAACTGAGTGATGATGCCATCGTTCATTTTATTAAATCGGTCAGCGTGGCTGATGAAAAAGCCGGCGGCACAAAATATATTGCCAATCTGACGATTCAAATTAACGAACAGCTGTTAAGAGATTATTTGGCCGAAAATGAAATGATCCAAAGCGAAACGACCGAAATTTTGGTCATTCCGGTGTTGAAAGCGGAAGGTGATTCCCATCCGTTGTTGTGGGAAGAAGATAACGGTTGGCTCAAATTCTGGCATTCCAAAGGTTTAATCAAGTTCGGCACCATGCAGATTCGGACCGTGTATGAAAATTTGCGCACAATTGAGGACTTCTCGGCCGTTAATGCGGTTTATATGGACGAAGATTTGTATCGCGAAATCGTTGATATGACGAAAACCGAGCGGATTTATGTGGTTTATGCCGAAATTTTGCAAAACGGCGATATTAAAGTTACCGTCAAAGATGAAAGAAATAAACTTGAAGATAACTTTACCGTTTATAACGAAGGTGGCGCAAGCAATATGTTTGAAAAAGCCGTGGAAAAGAGCGTGATGTTTATTTCCAATATGGAGCGCAATGCCAAGAATCAGGAAAGCGTTACTTCCGTCAGCAGCATCAATGTGGTTTATATGTATCAAAACATGAAAGATTGGCTGCAGAAAAGCCGCATGATTGAAGATTTGTCGCAAGTTGAAGGCATTGACACCAAGAGTTTCGGCGGCGGTAAGGTCAATTTCGCACTGCGTTACACCGGTTCTTTGGATGACTTATGGAATGCGCTTCAAGACTTGGGTTTGAGCCATGACGCGGCGGATAATTATTTCATTATAAGGTAAAAAATGGTCGCCAAACAAAATACAAACACACAAAGATACCTTCTTATTTTAGGCTTTTTGGTGTTGCTCGGTGCAACAGTTTATTTGTTGCGCTCGGTGATATTGCCGTTTGCCGTCGGTATTGTTGCGGCTTATTTTTTAAACCCGCTGACACAATGGCTGATTAAGCGTTGCAAAATGTCGCACAGTTTGGCAGCTATAATTGTTTTGGCCGTGTTTTTGCTGATTTTGTTGCCGCTGCTGGTTTTTCTGGGCAGTATCGCCGTGGTTCAAATCGGCGCGTTTATGGCACATTTCCCGCAATATATCAGCACGTTTGGCCATAAGTTGGTGGATTTGTTGGAAAATGTCAAGGCACATTTGCCTGTTTTGGCCTCGGTTGATTTTAAGGAACTGTGGCAGGATAATTGGGCAGAATCGTTAAAACCGGCACTTAAATTGCTGAGAAAGCTTGTTTCCAACGGTTTTGCGTTTATCAATATTTTATCTTTACTGCTGATTTCGCCGGTGGTGGCGTTTTATATGCTTCGGGATTGGACTGTTTTCACCGATGGAATTTTTGATTTGGTGCCGAAAAAACATCAAAAAACTTTCCGCGAAGGTGCGGCAACGGTCAGCCGGATTATTTCCGGATATTTACGCGGGCAAATGACTGTGTGTGTGGCGTTAGGCTGTTTTTATTCGTTGGGCTTATGGCTGGTCGGTTTGGATTTGGGTGTGCTGGTCGGATTTTTAGCCGGCATTATTTCGTTTATTCCTTATGTCGGCTCAATCACCGGTTTTTTGATTGCGATGGTTTTGGCAGTGACGCAATGCGGCACTTTGGCCTTTATTTTAGAGGTGGTGGCGGTTTTTGTTATCGGTCAGTTTTTAGAGGGGAATGTGTTGACCCCGAAATTGGTCGGCGAAAATTTGGGTTTGCATCCGGTTTGGGTAATGTTTGCGTTGCTTGCCGGCGGTGCGTTAATGGGGCTGTTAGGAATGATTATTGCCGTGCCGATGGCCGCCATTATCGGTGTTGCGCTTAAATATGCCGTTAAGCACTACAAAAAGAGTCAAATTTATCTGGAAGCCTGATTATTTATAATCAAAATCGCGCCCACTGCGCTCGTATCCCTTATCCATGGCCAGTTCAATATTTCTTTGCCATCTGGAGGCTTCGCGGCGATATTTGCCGGCGTCGTTTTCGCGACCGCTTTTTTCCAACTCTTTGACAATCAACAAATTCATATCGCGTTTGATTTCAAAGTTTTTACTGCGCGCGAAAGGTGTTTTGGTGGCCAACTCAATAACTTCTTCGGCCAACGCAATTTTTTCATCGGAGGATAAAGGTGTTTTGAAAATATCCTGTATCACATCAAAACGTTCTTTGGCCTGGTCCTTGGTCAATTTTGCCGGCGGCACCATACTGAATTTGCCGCGTTTGCTTTTGGCCATGGTCAGCCCCAGCATATCGCGGCGCGGAAACATGGTTTTATTTTTGAATTTGTTATAGGCACGTTGCAACGTTCTGAGGTACAAACCTCTTGAAACACCGCGGTGGGCGTGAATGGCGCGCCATGAGGCTTGCACCAGTTGACCGTCGTCTTTATCGGGTATCAGCGCGATGTTTTTATCAAGAACGGCAAAATAGTGCGGTGAAAAAGCGCGTTCCCGCTCATAATAGGTTAATAAATCACCGTAAAGTTTTATTTTGTTTTTATCGGAAAGTGCCGCATCATCAATGGCCGCTTCATAGTTTTCTACTTCTTTGGCTGTTTTTTCAACGGGAATTTCATCGTTATAGATGCTGCGAAACGCGTATATTTTGTCGCTGAAGTCTTTCAAATCCTTAAATTCTGACGGTGACAAGGTTTTGATATCTTCCAATAAAAGCGTGTTTTCTGTTTCTTCGCGCCCGTCCTCAAATCCGGAACATAAATTTTCAATGTAGCCGCTGGCGTATAAACTGGTCAGTTTCATGTTCCGCTCCTTTACGATTATAAAGATTTAACCATTTTCAAGAAAGTAATACCCTGTTCCTCAAAAACATCGCCCTCGGCATGAAAACCGATTTTTTCGTAGAAGTTTACCACAAACAGCATGGCATGCATAATGATGGTGGTATAGCCGGCCTCTTTGGCGCGCTTTTCGGCATAAGCAACCAATTCGCGACCGATACCTTCGCCTTGATAAATGGTATCAACGGCAACCTGCATCAACCGAATCGTTTTGTTATCGACAGGGGCTAAAATTAAGCCGCCGACCAGTTTGTTATCAAGTGATTCAACACAGCCGATATGCAGATATTTGGCTTCTTCCGGACGAAACGAATCGAGAAATTTCAAACCCAGCGGTTCAAGCAAAACCTTATAGCGCAACTCTACCAATTCATTGTAGCGCGAAGAACCGAAATCTATATCAATCATCTTTCGCATAAAGAGGAACTCCTTTCTTTAATATAAGCCTTATTAAAACATATTTTTCGTTATTTGACAATAGTTATTGATTAAAACAAAAAAATAAACTATGGTGCAGAAATTAAGGAGAAAAAATGACAGATTTAAGTTTAATCCGTAACTTTGCCATTATTGCGCATATTGATCACGGTAAGTCGACGATTGCCGACAGACTGATTGAGTATTGCGGCGGTTTGCAGCAACGCGAAATGACTGAGCAGGTGCTTGATTCGATGGATATCGAGAAAGAGCGCGGCATTACCATCAAAGCGCAGACGGTGCGGCTCAATTATAAGGCGCGCGACGGCAAAACTTATCAGCTGAATTTAATTGATACGCCGGGACACGTTGACTTTACCTATGAAGTTTCGCGCTCGTTGGCATCTTGCGAAGGTTCGATTTTGGTGGTTGATGCGACGCAGGGTGTTGAGGCACAAACGCTGGCAAACGTTTATTTGGCGCTTGATAATAATCACGAGATTGTAACGGCATTAAACAAAATTGATTTGCCGTCGGCTGATGTGGTGCGGGTGAAACAGCAAATTGAAGATGTAATCGGGTTAGATACCTCAAATGCCGTCGAAGTTTCGGGCAAAACCGGTACCGGTATTGAAGAATTGCTGGAAGCGGTGGTGAAATATTTGCCGGCGCCGCAAGGCGATGAAAATGCGCCGTTGAAAGCGTTGTTGATTGACAGTTGGTATGATTCTTATTTGGGCGTGGTGATTTTGGCGCGCGTTCATGACGGCGTGTTGCGCAAAAAACAAAACATTCGCATGATGTCCACCGGTTTGGATTATACTATTGACAGAATCGGGGTCTTTACGCCGAAGATGACGGATACGGAAGCTTTGTATCCGGGGGAAGTCGGCTTTATTACCGCCAGTATTAAGAGCGTGGAAGATTGCAGTATCGGCGATACCATAACCGATAACCGCAAACCTTGCGAAACGGCGTTGGCCGGTTTTAAACCGTCGGTTTCGGTGGTCTTTTGTTCGATTTTTCCGGTGGACAGCAGCCAGTATAATGCGCTGAAAGATGCGTTGGCAAAGTTAAAGCTTAATGATGCCAGTATCGACTATCAGCCGGAAAATTCCGGCGCGTTGGGGCTGGGTTTCCGTTGCGGCTTCCTCGGTTTGCTGCATATGGAGATTATTCAGGAACGCCTCGGTCGGGAATTCGATTTGGATATTATCACCACGGCGCCGTCGGTGGCCTATAAGTTGTATTTGAGCAACGGACAGGAAATGACGCTGGATAATCCGGCCGATATGCCGGATCCGTCCACAATTAAGATGATTGAAGAACCGATGGTGAGGGCTACGATTATGGTACCGGACGAGTATTTGGGTTCGATTTTGAAACTGTGTACCGAGCGCCGCGGCACGCAGGAAGACCTGACCTATGTCGGCAATCGCGCGATGGTGGTTTATAAAATTCCGCTCAGCGAGATTGTGTTTGATTTTTATGACCGCTTAAAGTCTATCAGCAGCGGTTATGCCAGCTTTAACTATGAGTTGATTGGTTATGATTTGGCCGATTTGGTGAAAGTACAGATTTTGATTAACGAGGAATCGGTTGATGCGTTGGCGTTTTTGTGCAATAGCGCTGAGGC
>JAGCYN010000047.1 GCA_017960745.1 Alphaproteobacteria bacterium
CCGTTGTCAAACGATTATACTTGTCCTCAAAACGTACAATATCACGTTCATCCAAAATATCGCCGATTTGTACCTCAATCAATTGCACCGGTTCATCGGTAAAATTTTCCAATCGATGTTTGGCGCCCTTTGGAATATCGACAGCTTTCCCTGCCCGCAATTCCTGTTTGTTATCATCAATTGTAACCGTCGGCCGACCATCCGTAATCACCCAATGTTCCCCCCGATGATGATGCATTTGCAAGGATAAAGAAGCGTGCGGATTAACCGTAATTTTTTTCACAATATGCTTCACGCCCAAACTGATAACTTCCCACTCTCCCCATGGTCTTTGGCCTTTTTCATGCAACTGATATGAAATACTCACTTTTATATTTCCTTTCTTTAATCTGATGTTGCATCATTCCACTTTTTCAAAATCCACGAAGATGAATTGGCCTTATTATCGCCGCCGACGCCGAACGCCAAATCCACATGACATTCCTGACAAACCGGACCTTCCGGAATATTGTCTTTACCGCGATCGCCGCCGTTGGCAAAAACCAAATGGGCGTCCGGATATTTGGCTCTGGCCTTTCTGATACCGTCTGATGCCGAATTATCGGAATCGTCAAATTCTATTACATCAATCACACCTTTTAAATTTTCCAAAATGGCCCGACGTGTTTTAATGGTGTAAAAATTTTTGCCTTTTTTGCGACACAGCCAATCGTCCGAATTAGCCAAAATAATGACGCCATCGGAAGCCGCCGCCGAACATTTTATCATTTCGATATGACCTTCGTGAATCGGGTCAAAGCCGCCGGATACAATATAATACGTTGCCATTAAAACCTCTCTTTTAGTTATTTTTGCCACTGTGACAGGTGCTTTCAAACAGTCCTCAATCACCGTTGTCAGACAGTACTGTATACAACCTGTCATTCTGTTGTCAACAAAAATTGATGCAAAAAAAACTTATTTTAATCAAATATATAACCCATTATATCATGCAATTTAATTTGATTTTAAAACATCTCTGTGCTATAATAAACCGAGTTCAATAAACAAAGGAATAAAAAGTATGTCTAAGAAATCTAAAGCCACAACCGCCATGATTCAAAAGGTGCAAAAACGCAAAACGGAAGTTAAAAATATGCGGCAGGAACAGCGCGACACCCCTATTCCTTACGCCAGAGTGCATGAAACGCCGAAAAACAACCCGAAGCAAGACCGCAAAGACAGCAAGAAAATCAAGCGTAACATTATGCGCGGCGATTATGAATAAAATCCCCTCTTTAAAATGCGAAAGAGCCCGTGGTTAAAACGGGCTCTTTTTTTGATGCTGTTCTCGATTGTGCAATTACACGGCGACAACGTCTCTCGAATGCTGTTTAGGATTTTTATCCTCATTTTTTTGTTCATTAAGACGTTCCTGTCGGGCTCCTTTTTCCTGATTACGCAAACGCCCGTGTAACACCAGACCGAAACGGAAATGGACATCGTTGTCTTTCGAACCTTCTTCCGTAACTTTGAGCGGTGCGCAAAGACTTCCGTTCTGGGCACAAACATAGCTTCCGGTAAACAGGTTATCAGCGGCAACACCGTAACGGCGCAAGATATTCATGGTCGATTGCACCAACGAAAAACCGTCGGCAATTTTTGACCACGTACTGTTATCAAACGCTTTAATCCGGTATTCCATCCCCTGAATAGTCACATCTTCCGAACACAACTGGTTGTTCAGCTTACAAACCTCAATGACGTTCATTGCCGCGAATTTCTTGGCAGAAAGCGTGTAGCGATTTTTCTTTTCCAGAAGGATAACTGTATCTTCGACATAAAGAACACACCCCCAAACCTCGCTGATACGGCACAGATTCAAACCGGTTTCCACGGATAGTTTTCCGAACACATCACGATACACAATCGGCAAGCAAGTGCGAATAATTTGCATAAATACTTTGTTTCCTCGGGCTTTAACGAGCACAGGTTCTCTGCGGCCGACTTTAAATAATTAAAATACACCTGTCAGGCTACAGGAAAAAACTTTTTTTGTCAATATTTTTATCCGGAAAGCAATTTATTTTTTATCAAGCGGATGCGCCCGATGATATTCTTTTTGCAAATTTTCGGTTTGCAAATCGGTATAGCGCTGGGTGGTTACCAACGAAGAATGCCCCAACAATTGCTGAATGGAACGCAAATCAACGCCTTCGGCCAGAAGCTGGGTAGCAAAAGAATGGCGCAACGCATGCGGCGTCAGCGTATCGACCAAGCCCAGACGCGTCCGCAGTTTTTGCATTTGCCGCTGTACCACACGCGGGCTCAAACGATCGCCCCGATCTCCGACAAACAGTGGCGTGCCGATATCATGTTTATACGGATTTTTTTGCAAATAGCTGTCAATACTCTGCCACACAATCGGCAACACCGGCACAATCCGTTCTTTATTGCCCTTACCTTTAATCCTTAAAAATTCGCTGTCGGCGGTAATATCCCCAACGTTGAGATTAAGCGCTTCCGAAATACGCAACCCGCAACCGTAAAGCAGTGTAAAAATTGCTTTATCGCGCAAGCCGAGCCACTTGTTTTTTGCCACATCGGCAACTTCGTTTAACACCTCAAAGGCATCATCAACATCGAGCGCTTTCGGCAAAATTTTAGCTTTGCGCGGCGAAGAAATAACCCCGATGGCCGAATTTTTCATCACACCGTTCACATCAAGCCACTTAAAAAAACTGCGAATGGAAGACAGCTCGCGGCTCAAAGACGATTTATCGATATATTGTGCCGCCCGCTCGCTCAAAAAACGGCGAAAATCCGTTACTTCATAACCTTTTAAACGAGACAAATCAACCCGGTTATCAGGGCTGCATTTTTGTAAAAATATGGCTAAATCACGCGAATAAGCATCAATCGTATGCTGCGAATACAAACGCTCTTTTAATAACCAATCACGCCATTGATTGATGTATTTGCAAAGCTGCTCATCAGCATTAAATTTAATTTCTTCACGCACAACCTACTTGATTACCTCATGTTCATAAATGCCGAACAACACATTACGCGGCATCCAACCGCGGACATTATCAAATTTAATTAAGCACATGCCGTCGCTGTTCGGACATTTTTCGATTTCACCGACGACCCCGTCTTCGACTTTGGCAATAACTTTTGCCTCTTTATCCGGTTTAGCATAAATGTTATTTTCGCCCGGATTGGTTACCCGCACGAATCTCCGACCGGAAAGCATGGCCTTATGCACCCAAGTTTCTGCGCCTTCCCAATCTTTAATTTTGCGCCACAATTCAAACTCGGAAACAATCTCGACCGGCGCCCCTTTTTGCTTGTACACCCACTCAATCGGATAGCGGCTGCCCGGCCCCGAACGCGCGTTACTCAGACTCGAACGCAACGACACCATACGCGGCAAAGCC
>JAGCYN010000048.1 GCA_017960745.1 Alphaproteobacteria bacterium
ATTACCGAATTCCAAGCAAAAAACTACCGCTCGCGATATGGCAACTTTGGCGATGGCGGTATATCATCATTTTCCGCAATATTACAGCTGGTTCTCGGTAAACAGCTACAAGCATCGCGGTCAAACCATTACCGGTCACAATCATCTTTTGAAAACATTTTCCGGCGCTGATGGTATGAAAACCGGCTATACAGCTGCTTCCGGCTACAACATTATCACTTCGGCCAAGCGCCACAATAAGCGCGTGATTGCCGTGACCATGGGACACAGATATTTGAACGACCGCGATAAACGCGCCGCGTTGATGATGGACAAGGGCTTAACGGAACTCAAAAACAATAAAACGGTCAACGTTGCATCGCTGAAACAAGCCATTGACGGCACCAAAACCACACAAATGGCACAAGCCGGCAGTGTGAGAGCCAATAACAAAAAATTGGTTGTGAACGTGGCTTCTAAAGCTAAACGCAAGCCGACCACCGTTGCGCAGGCAACAACACAAACTTCGGCGATGGCAAAGAGTGGCGGCGGTTACGGCATTCAAGTCGGTTCTTTTTCCGATTATAAACGGGCACAAAACCACGCCAGCAGCATTAAAAACAAACTGGCACAAAATTATGGCGCCGCCAAACCGGAAGTTGAAAAAGTTTCGGTTTCGCAGGGCAGTTTGTATCGCTCAAAAGTCATGGGCTTAACCAAGCAGGATGCTGCTCAAATTTGCCAATCGATGAAAAAGCAAAAGCAATCATGTTTGGTGGTTGCCGACAATCCTTCAGTCAAGGTGGCGCGCAAATAATGTCAGAGGTTCCGGTAATTGTTATCAGCAGTCCTTTCCCGTGTTGCGGAAAAACAACATTGGCTTTGAATTTGGCAGCAGCGCTGTGGTCGGACGGGTATGAAGTTGATTTAATTGCACCGAAAAATGAATTGGTCGAGCGGTTTTTACGGCAGCGTCGCAAACTTCAGGAAACGCGCAAATTAGATTTGTATGTGCCGACGTTATTATCGGCGATTCCCGCTCAGCCGAAATCGGAAAAATATATTGTGATTGCCATAATTCCGGCTGAAAATTTCCAACAATATGCCGAAATTTTTAATCAGGCGCACACGCTGATAACGGTTGTGCCATCTATTCTTTCGGCATTTTGGAATGCGGCGGACGGTTATCTCGGGATGATATGGAACGCCAAAAAGCATATCGCCGCCCGCGGAATCAAAGCGGCCAACTGGGTGGTGGTGCCGTACTTGGAAAACCCGGCGGCAACCGACGGTATGCACGGCCTGTTGGAGGCTTCGCGTCGTTATGGTTTTCGGGTTGCCGAAATTTTGCCGTATCGTGATGCTTATAACCACGTTAAAGATGGCTATTGCGCCGCCGATATGCGGCAATATAACAGCGTTTTGAATATGGCTTTTGCCGACGTCTATGCCAGACGTGAAATTTTGCAATTAACCGATTTTTTCTGGAAAAAATAATCAAGCGCAAATAAATGTGCCCAAGAGCATAAAAATGCTTTACCTTGTGTTTGCTTTAATGCTACATATATATTAACCACAATGATGTTGCAATGAAAGGAAACAGCCATGCTCAAAATCGTATCGACGACACCGTATCAGGATCAGAAAATGGGAACGGCCGGCCTGCGTCGTAAATCTAAGGTCGTTATGCAGGAGAACTACGTTGAAAATTTTGTGCAGAGCGTGTTTGATGCCATCGGCGGCGTCAGCGGACAAACCTTTATATTGGGCGGCGACGGTCGTTATTATAACAAAATAGCCATTCAAAAAATTATGAAAATGGCAGCTGCCAACGGCATGAAAAAGGTAATTGTCGGGCAAAACGGCTACATCTCAACGCCGGCATCATCACGGGTGTTACTGAAAAATAAAGCGGACGGCGGCTTTGTGTTATCGGCCTCACATAATCCGGGCGGCATCAACGGCGATTTCGGCATTAAATATGCCATTGCCAGCGGCGGACAATGCCCGACCTCCATCAGTGATAAAATTTATGAAAACACCAAAAATATCAAAGAATACAAAATTTTGGAAGCACCGGACATTGATTTGAGCCAAATCGGAACGCAAAAACTCGGCGATATGGAAATCGAAATTATCGATTCGGTTAAAGATTACGTCGATATGATGGAAGCAATTTTTGATTTTGATGCTATTCGCCGTTTATTTGCCGGCGGTTTTACGTTTGTTTTTGACGCCATGAATGCGGTAACCGGTCCGTATGCCCGCAAGATTTTTGAAGAAATTCTCGGCGCAAAAAAAGGCTCGGTGGTGCATGCCGAACCGTTGGAAGATTTCGGTGGTTTGCATCCGGATCCGAATTTGATTTATGCGAAGGAATTGGTTGATTTGATGTATTCGGATAAGGCACCGGATATGGGGGCGGCCAATGACGGCGATGGTGATCGCAATATGATTTTGGGCAAGAAATTTTTTGTAACGCCGAGCGACAGTTTGGCAATTTTAACCGATAATTACAAACTGATTCCGGGGTACAAAAACGGTATTTACGGTGTGGCAAAATCGGCGGCGACATCAACGGCGGCCGGTCGCGTGGCTGAAGCCTTGCAGATCGGTTATTATGAAGTGCCGACCGGTTGGAAATATTTCTGCAATCTGATGGACAGCAAGCGGATTACTTTTTGCGGTGAAGAAAGTTTCGGCACCGGTTCTAACCACATTCGCGAAAAAGACGGTATTTGGGCAATTTTGTTCTGGCTCAATATTATTGCGGCAACCGGGCAATCGGTGGAACAGATAACGCGTGCGCATTGGAAAAAATACGGTCGCAGCTATTATATGCGCAATGATTATGACGGTTTGGACGTTGACGTTGCCAATAAATTGATGGCTGATTTGGAACAAAAATTACCGACTTTGGCCGGTAAAACTTTCGGCAGTTATACCGTTGCCGAAGCCAAACCGTTTGTTTATAACGATCCGGTAGACGGCAGTTCGACCAAAAACGGCCTTATTGTTTACTTTACCGACAAGTCCAGAATCGTTTATCGTTTGTCCGGTACCGGCAGTAGCGGCGCCACGTTACGCGTTTATTTGGAACGCTATGAAACCGCAAAGTTGGATGAAAATGTTGAAGAAATGTTGAAGGAACTGGGCGATGTTTCGCGTCAAATCGGCGAAATTACCGCGCGTACCGGCAAAACAAAAGCTGACCTTCTCACCTAGGGATAACGACAAAAATGCTCAGAGATATTAACAAAAAGCGCCCGGATCGGCAGTTGGAAAGGAACTTGGTCTTTCTGGCGTATTCGATTATGTTTTTGTCTTTGAGCTTGTTTGCGCTGTTTTTATATCCGCAATATTTTATTTACATTGTCATTTCAATAGTATGCTGGAATTTTTTGTGTATTCTGGTAACGATTCGTGTATTGAACGTCAGTGAAAACGCCATCGGATTCGGCGCTTTGGCCGCTGAAATATTGAATGATAAAAGCAAGTATTATCGTATTGATAATTCCAAAGGTGAGGCGATTTTAATCAATCGACAGGCGTTTGAATATTTTCAAAATATGCCGATTTTGGCGTTTTTGGAACACAATATTGTTGATACCGCCGCCAATAAACTGGATTTGCAAAAGCTCTCGCTGGCCGTTAACAAGTTGCAGACCGCAACCGTTACCTTATCCATCAATCAGAAAAAAGACAGCGTTTTTGTGGCGGAAGAATGGTTGCGCGTGAATGTAAAGCCGATTTATTTGAACAAGGCCGATATTTTTGAAGATAAATTCGCGCTGAATAAAATTCGTAAAGAAACCTATAT
Source organism: Alphaproteobacteria bacterium (assembly GCA_017960745.1). Taxonomy (GTDB): domain Bacteria; phylum Pseudomonadota; class Alphaproteobacteria; order RF32; family CAG-239; genus RUG410. Next base: position 3,800 of record JAGCYN010000048.1, read on the forward strand.
TTTCTGGACGGTTGAAAACATCACGGCCTATAAGAATATGGATCAGATTTTCAAAAACGAAATGATCTCTTTGCATAATTTCTTAGATTATCTGCCAGTTGGTTTATACAGCTGCAACAGCGATGGCAAAATAGAATACATCAATAATGCTTTGGCAGATAAACTCAACACCGATAAGAACGATGCCATTGAAAAAACATTGAAAGATTTTATCGCTTATCAGCCGGATATTCTGGATAATTCCAAGGAATCGTTTGTCGGTAACGTGCTCTTCAAAACGGCGACCGGCAGTATGGAAGCTTATGTTAAACAGCAAAATGTGCGCGAAAATGACGAGTTAAAAGCGCGCGGCGTGGTCATTTGGGATTTGCCGAATGATGAACAGCTTAAAGCCGAGTTGAATTATATGACCGATTGCTTCGATTGGTTATTTGCGTCAACGCCGATCGGCATTATTTTTGCCGATAAACAGCAACGTATTTTGGAAGCCAACGACTATGCGTTGCAGTTGTTTGAAAAGTCTGCCGATGAGTTCAGAAGCAAAAAGCTGAGAAGTTATTTCAAAGATGAAGCGCGGGCAAAAGTAAAAGAGGCTTTTGAAAACTATACTCAAAATCAAAATGCGGAGTATAATTTTGAAACGACGCTGAAGCTTGAAAAAGACGATAAAACAATTCAGGTTTCGATTCGCCCGATGGTGGCGCACTATTCCGACACGGTCGGTACGGTGGAAGGCTTGATTATGTATTTGATAGATACCACCAGCAAACGTAATTTGGAAATGCAAGTGGCACAAGCGCAGAAGATGCAGGCGTTCGGTCAGTTGGCCGGCGGCGTGGCACACGATTTTAACAACCTTTTGACCGCGGTTATCGGCTATTGCGATTTATTGATTCAGCGGCATGGTGTCGGCGATCCGTCATTTTCTGATTTGGTACAGTTAAAATACAATGTTAACAGCGCGGTCGGGGTGGCCCGTCAACTGTTGGCGATTTCCCGTAAACAACCGTTGAATCCGAAATTGGTTGATGTAACGGAAGAGTTTGCCGAGCTTGACCACTTGTTGTCACGCACGTTGGGTGAACAAATTAAATTTAAAATTACTTACGGTGAAGATTTAGGTTATATCCGCGTTGACCATGTTCAATTTTCGCAAGTGATGATTAACCTCGTGATCAACGCCAAAGATGCGATGAACGGCAAAGGAACGCTAACCATTGCCATACGTTCCGAACGCTTGAGCCAACCGTATCAATTCGGTGCCGATTTAATTAAGCCGGGAGATTTTGTGGTGATCAGCGTAACCGATACCGGTTGCGGCATTCCGCCGGAAAATCTGGATCGTATTTTCGAGCCGTTTTTCTCCACCAAAAAGAATGTCGTCGGTTCCGGAACCGGTCTCGGTTTAGCGACGGTTTACGGTATTGTTCGCCAAACTGAAGGCTTTATTAAAGTTCACAGTGAGATTGGAAAAGGCACGACCTTTGAAATTTATTTGCCGTCTTATGAAAAAAACGAAAAAGACAGCGAGGTTATTGAACAGCCGGAAGAAGAAGTGATTTTAGATAAGTCGGGTAAAGCGGCGATGGTCACGCCGCCGGTCATGAACGTGGATAACAAACCGATTTTGGGCTTGAATATTTCTTCTTTTGATTCGCAGCGGACGTTGTCGCGTAATCCGGGAGAAATCAAAGTGTTGTTTGTTGAAGATGAAGATGCCGTTCGTGTGGTCGGGGCGCGCGGATTGCGTCAACGCGGCTTTGAAGTTACGGATTGTATTTCTGCCGAGAATGCTTTGGAACATATTGAAAACGGCGAAGATTTTGATATGATGATTACCGATATGATGATGCCGGGAATGAACGGTGCTGATTTAGCCAAGATTGTTCACCAGAAAAAGCCGAATATCATTATTATTTTGGCTTCCGGCTATTCTGAGGAAATTGCCCGCAAAGAACTTGCCGGTTCGCAAGATTTTTACTTCATCAGCAAACCGTACAGCTTGGATTATTTGCACAAGAAAGTGAAGGAAATATTAGATAATCATGAGTAATGATGCAGAGGCAAAATTGCGGCAGATACCGTTTGATTTCAAAGTTGCCAATCATATGGGACGCGACGACTTTATGGTTTCGGCGTGCAATAAAGAAGCCTTTGAAATGATTGATAATTGGCCGCAATGGCTTTCGGCGGGGTTATTCCTTTACGGACCGCACGGCTGCGGCAAATCACATCTGGCACATTTGTTTGTGGAAAAATTGCGACAAACCACCGGTAAACCGTACCCGGTATCTATTGTTGAAGCGCGCGGTATATCGATGAAAAGTGTGCGCCGCTTAGCAGCAGAAAATACCAGTATCGTGATTGAAAATGTTTCGGAAAAATGCGATGCGGAGGCGCTGTTTCATCTGTTTAATATTTATAATCAGGACGGTCGCTATATGTTGTGGACCGGTTTGAAAGCACCGCACTACATTCATTTTAAGTTGGCGGATTTGTATTCGCGCTTAAATATGTTACCGTGCGTTGAAATTCAGGAGCCTGACGATGTCATGTTGCAGACCTTGATTGTAAAACTGTTTAATGATCGCCAGTTGTTAATCAGCCCCGAGATACTAAATTATATCATGACCAATGCCGAGCGTTCGTTTTCATATATCCAGCATTTGGTGGAAGAGATTGACGTTTTATCATTAGCCTACCAAACATCTGCCAATTATAATATTGTAAAAAAGGCGATGGATATTTTGGCGCATCAGAGCAGTCGTGAGCCGGATTTATTTGCCGATTTGTAGTAACTTATTGACAAGCTGTCGAAAAACGTCGTATATATACGATTACAAACATATAATAAGGAGAAAAAAATGAAAGATTTAATATTGAAAAAAAGCGGTATCGGTTTACTTGCCGTTTTATTGTTATCAATTGCAATCGGTGTTTATGCAACGAATGCAGCCAAAGTTTTGATAACGCAGATGATGCCGGTTGTTCAAAGTGAAGTTGCCGTATTTTTACCGGTTACCATTGAAAAAGGTGCAATTGTGGCGCCGAAGGATACGGTCATTACCAAAGATTATGCCGATGGTCAGGCTACCGTTGTTTTAGATACGCGCGTTGATAATTTTGAACCGAGCGCGTTGAAAAAAGAAGGCGCTTATATCAGCAAAAAATATGCCTATATTTATAACGGTCGTAAAATGGAAATTTACAGCCTTGAAAATTTTCCGGATATGGTTATTGATCAGGAAATTGTGGCTCAGGCCGGACAATATGCGGAGAAACACGCCGGAAAAATTGTTTTCCTGACAGTCTTCATTATTATTGCTTTGTTTGTCGGGGTATTTGTGCTGTTGGCAACAATTTTGATGCATTGGCTGATGGCGTTGTTATTCCATGTTAACTTTGCTTATACGTTGCGGATTAACACGTTGACCTATTGCATCATCTTTGCTTTAAGCGCTTTTACCAGCCTGAATTTTTCGTTCTTAATCAGTTTTGTTATATTGATTGCGGCGAATGTCGGGGTTAATACTCTGGACAAAGCGTAAAAACAAATCGTAAAAAAGGTCGGAACTATCCGACCTTTTTTTATGTCTTTTTTGATGCTTATGCCGGCGGTTGATCAACTTCAAAACTGCCTTCATCTTCATCCGGATTATATTCGATACCGAGTTTAGCCAGCATATCGTCATTGATATCTTCGCGTTGTGCCACAATCCAATCCGGCACGTTCGGCGACGGCGGCAAAGCGGCCAATTTCTTCATGTGTTTATCCAAATACCAACGTGGCGAATCCGCCATAATCGGTCTGTCGATATAGCTTTGCATCAAGACGACTTGTTTTAACATCGGCAAGCTCAAAAGCTGTGTGGAGCTGATAACCGGAATACCTTGCAACTGATAGTTCACGTTTTTGGCGAGCGGGTTAAAGTCTTTACCCAAGCTGCCTTCCGTACGCGAGAACGAAGAAACACGGATGGTCTTATTCCCGATCATCTTAGAGAAACGCTGGGCGGTCACCTCGTTGTTTTGCGACAGAATAACTTTGCAGGCCGTTGTAGAAATAACGGTTTCCAAGTCATCTTTACCGTATTTACCGGAAATTTGGCCCAAATCTTGTCCGATCAGCAGGTATGACACTTTCTGTCCGCGGCCGACCGCCGGACCGTCAATAATTGCCTTCATTTTCGGCATTTGCGGGAACTCGTCGAGGATGAACAGAGCCGGGAACGGTCCCATCTTACCGTCGGTACGGTTAACGTGATTCGGCGGATTTGAAATCAAATAAGATGACATCAATTCAATAAAGGTACTGCTGATAACGCCCAAAGCGCGCGCATCAACCTGGTTTACCGACAGATATACGGAAATCGGCTTCCATTCGCCGGTTACCGGATCTTTCATACCACGCAAATCTTTGAATTGAATATCCGAAAAACTGGTACGCGCTTTTACCGCTTGGTTTTTGAAGACGTTAATGCCGGCAAAAGCGGTTGAAAGAATAGAGCCGCGTTCCTTATCCGGCGTGTTACTGAGCTGACTGAGTTCGGTCACGGCACGCTGGGCATAGCCGTAGTTGCGGGCTTCCTTAATGGCCTCTTCCAACATATCGTGCGTCGGATCGGCCATGGCAGCCATTTGATCACCTTCATCCAAACGCTGTTGAATTTCGTGTGCGGCATTGATTTGCGCTTCGGTAATCCATTCCATAATCATGGCGATGCAGGCTTCACGTCCCATCCAGCGGGAAGGAAGCAAATTCCAAGTACCGATCGGCAAATAATTTTCCATGGTCAGATTGCCGCTTTTTAAGTTTTGAATGGCGCGCGGGGCATTCGGATCACGCATATCCATATAATAGCCTTCAAGCACCTCTTTATCTTTTTCATCCAACTTACCTTCATAGATGCGTCCGATAAAATAATCGTTGGCACGGGCACGATCGCATTTTGAAACCACAAATTGAATAAAGCCGGTTAACGCGGCACGGCCGGTTTGTGACCAGTGCGGATCGGCGCCGCCTTTCGGGTCTTCAACCAAAATATTACACATGGAATCGACGTACATATCACGATCCGGTCCTTGTTCCGGAATACAATTCGGCGACAACGGATTCCAGCTCGGATAATAAATACCTTCGCTCGGGTTATCTTCGGCACCCCAGTTAATCACGAATACCGGACCGACTTTGGCACGAGCACCGGTTGTGGAATAACAAAGCTCCGGTTTCGGGTCGTTAACGATAATACTGAGCTTTTCCGAGTTGAAAATGGTCGGAATAACCACGCCGGCTGTTTTACCGGTACCAGGAGGTGCGCAGCACAGGGTCGCCAGTGTTTCTTTCAGCATTAAGAACTTGCCGTCAAACTTGCCGACCACTTGGCAGAAGCCGTCGAAGCCGAGTAAGGCCATCTTTTTAATATCGCGCAATTCGGCAATACGCGCCGAACCCTGAATGTTTTGTTGGAAACGATACGGACTGAAAATCGCGCTGACAATCAAGCCGACCGGAATGGTGATAAACGGTAAGAGAGGTGTTAAAAGGCTTAAAGACCAAGAACCGCCGAAATTGAAAATCTGGCGGAACCATTTGCCATACATATTAAACAAATGCGAAGGTCTGGCAACAATCAATTTCAAAAATTTATCAACCACTTCCATCGAGGATTTGGATACGCCGTGGCCGATTAAATACGAAAGCGGCAACGCAAAAATAAAAAAGATGATACTCAGCACCAGACAGATAACAAAAGTAATCAACATCCAGCGCATCGCTTGATCATATTCTTTCCATTCCTCACCGCGATCTCTTGCCATTTTTTAACCTCTTATCCCTAATGTAATTCTTTCAAAACTTTTTGTAAACGTTCAAACTCGCGTTTTTGCATCTTTTCGCCGGCATCCTCTAATGTTTTGGAGAACAGGCGGATTTCTTTCGGTGCGCCGCGGTTAACACGCGTCACATCAATATCCAATCCTTCCCAAACTTCAAACATGTCGTCGGCATTGATAATATTTGCCATTTGGATAACAACATACGAATGGACGGCCTGGTCAAAGCCTTCATCATCAAGCTTGTCTTTAATAGCGTTGACGGCGTTTTTCATTTTGCAAACCGGAGAAACGCGGTGACTGCTTTCGGAGAACCATAACGGATCTTCGACGTTGAACATTTCTTCATCAGCCAACCAATCACCGACTTCTTTATCAAC
>JAGCYN010000049.1 GCA_017960745.1 Alphaproteobacteria bacterium
GTGCCGCACGACGCGGTCGCGGAAATATGCCGCGTAAAGGCCAAGAGATTGCCTATAAGATGAAAGTTGATTTTTTGGATGCGGCGCGCGGATTGGAAAAAACAGACAACCTCGGCACCAAAAGCATTAATGTCAAAATTCCGGCCGGTACGCAAAACGGCCAAACCCTGCGCCTGAAAGGTTTGGGCGGTGAGGGGCTCAACGGCGGTGCAAACGGCGATGTTTTGATAACCGTCAGCGTTGACGAACACCCTTATTTTAAGGCGGATGATAAGAATATTTTGCTGGATTTGCCGATTTCGGTCAAAGAGGCGATTTCCGGCGCTAAAATCGTGGTTCCGACCATTACAGGCAAAGTGATGCTGACTGTGCCGCCGTTCTCGTCTGGCGGTGATAAAATGCGGCTGAAAGGACAAGGTATTAAAACCAAATCCGGTACCGGCGATGAGATTGTCACATTGCAGATTATGTTGCCGAAGCGCAAAGATGCCGCGTTGGCGGAATTGGCCGATAAAATGGAAAACTATGCCGTAAGGAGCTTTTAATGCTGTTGGAAACACTGAAAGAGTTTGATTGGTTTAATGAGCCGCAGCAAGTTCGTTTTGAAGAAAACGGCATGCGGGTTGTGGCTAAATATCGAACTGATTTTTGGTGTTGTGCGCGGCATGATTTTCGCAAAGATGACGGTCATTTCTTCTTTACCTATGTTTTGGGCGATTTTTGTTGCGATTTGAATTGGAGTTTTGAACGAAACGAAACCTATGATCAATGCGGCATTATGGTGCGCAGTGATGTCAATAATTGGTTCAAAGCGTCGGTTTTATGTGAAAATGACAATCAACCGATGTTGGCAACTTGTCTGACAAACGACGGCTATTCGGATTTGGCAACGGTGCCGTTGCCGATCGGGGTACAGCGCGTTTGGTATCGGCTGAAACGGCGGAAAGGGTGTTATATTGCCAGCTATTCTCTAGACGGTACGGATTTTATCCAGCTGCGCAAGTTCTATCTGATTCATGATATGGATGATATCAAAATCGGCGCCTACATCTGTTCGCCTCAACGTGATGATTTTGAAGCGGTGTTGCACGCTATTGATATGTCTTAAGGCAACAGGGTTTCCGGTCTGAGAGTGGTAAATAAGGTATAATTTAGTGCAAACGTGCAGTTGTCATATTCGTTGCAACTGCAGGCCACGTGTGCCGCATCTTCGGAGAAAGGCGTCGGCATAAAGCCGTCTCCCGGTTTAGCAACATTGTTTTTATAATGCACGGCTGCATTGACGGTAATTTTTTCGCCGTCATTGTCGGTTATAGCCGCGGTTTGGATGGTGCTGAAATCGGCGTCAATGTCGTTCAGCGCCGTATCGGTGCCGTCCGAGGTAACCTGTCCGGCGGCAACCGCAACCAATCCCTGTTCTTTGCCGCCCCAATTCAGGGTTGCCAAACTGACACACGATTCATGCGACAGTTTTTGATAAGAAATCTTAAATGTCGGCGATATAATTTTACCGATTTTATCGGTTAGGGTTTTCGCCTGCTTAATCACAATCGGTCCGCCGAAAGGATTGGTGATGGTGTCACCTTTGAATAAGGTTTTCGGAATAGCGCCCACCTCGACCATTTTCTGAATTGAGGGAATCGGTTCATTACCGTGAACGGTGTAAAACACCCGAATATTCTCCGTTAATTGGGCAATTTGCACCACCGAAGACTGCAATCTTTTATTTTGTTGGTAAACATGGGCGGCAAAAGCTACAAAACGGCAAAAATAAAGAAAAAGAACAACACATAAAGTCCCCGCAACCCAAAGGAACATTTTCCAAATGCGGTACTTTCGTTCGTATTCTTCTTTTTCTTTACGGTTCATTGCTGTTATCCGACTATTCTGCCGTGGCAGTGTTTGAATTTTTTACCGCTACCGCACGGGCATAAGTCGTTGCGACCGACATTGGCGAAAATGTCGTTGTTTACGCTTGGCTTATTGTTGTCTTCGGCCGGCGCGTCGTTGTTGCCGTGAACCAAAGACATTTTGCGGTTTTGCTCTTTATCCATCGCATCTTGCATTTGTTGCTGCGAATCGGTTTGAATAACGGTGTGGCAAATCACGACCGATACGCGTTCTTTCAAAGAATCCAACAAAGCGGAAAACATATTGAACGCTTCTTTTTTGTATTCGTTCAGAGGATCCTTCTGACCGTAAGCGCGCAAGACAATGGTGTGGCGCATCAAATCTAAGGTGGCGATATGTTCTTTCCAGAGCTGATCCAAAACCTGAAGGAAAATGCTCTTTTGCACCATTTTTACCACATCTTCCGGCAACGTAGCTTCACGCTCGGCCATCCGTTTATCGACTTCGGTTAAAATGAGTTCTTCCAGTTCATCGCCGGCCATATCCGGATTATTGCACCAGCTGGCAATCGGTAAAATAAAACTGGTTGCCATCATCAAATCTTGTTTCAGCGCTTCAATATTGGCTTCTTTGATATTGGCGCCGTAGCCCAGATGAGCGCGGATAATGCCCATCAGGTATTCATGGCGCATATCCTGAATGGTTTCCGAAATATCTTCTTCTTCCATAATCTCACGACGCTCGGTGTAAATAATTTTACGCTGTTCGTTCATGACATTATCGTATTTCAACAAGTCTTTACGAATATCAAAGTTGCGCTCTTCCACTTTCTTTTGGGCTTTTTCCAAAGCTTTGGTAATCCACGGGTGAACCAACGCTTCGCCTTCCGGCATGCCGAGACGTTTTAAGACGTTGGAAATTTTTTCCGAGCCGAAAATGCGCATTAAATCATCTTCCATAGAAAGGAAAAACTTAGAAGTTCCCGGATCGCCCTGACGTCCCGAACGACCGCGCAACTGATTATCAATACGACGGCTTTCATGGCGCTCGGTGCCGACAATGTATAAACCGCCGGCGGCCAAAACTTTTTCCTTATCGGCGGCCACTTCCGCTTCAATTTTTTGCTTGAGCGCTTCAACCTGTTCCGGTGTTTCTTCGCCGGTCAACATTTCTTTGAGTTTCATCTCCGGGTTACCGCCGAGCTGAATATCCGTACCGCGACCGGCCATATTGGTGGCGATGGTAATGGCGCCCGATATGCCGGCTTGTGCCACAATGGCGGCTTCGCGTTCATGGTGGCGGGCATTCAACACTTCAAATTTGACATCCGGCGCCGCCTGATGCAGCAGTTCTGCCACAATTTCAGATTTTTCAACAGAGGTGGTGCCGACCAAAACCGGTTGACCGCGGTGATGGCAATCCAAAATGGTGTTGATAATGGCGCGATACTTTTCATCGGCTTTGCGGTAAATTTCATCTTGCAAATCTTCACGCATAACCGGTTTGTTGGTCGGAATTTCGATACAAATCAAATTATAAATATCGCTGAATTCGGTTTCTTCGGTCATCGCCGTACCGGTCATACCGGCCAACTTCGGGTAAAGACGGAAGTAGTTTTGGAAGGTAATGGAGGCCAACGTTTGGTTTTCAGATTGAATATCGACACCTTCTTTGGCTTCAAGGGCCTGATGCAGACCGTCGCTGAAGCGGCGACCTTCCATAATACGGCCGGTAAATTCGTCAACAATCACCACTTTATTGTCTTTAATAATGTAATCCACGTCGCGTTGGAACATTTTGTGGGCACGCAGGGCGTTGTTAACATGTTGGACCAAATTGACGTTACCGATGTCGTAGAGTGAGCCTTCTTTAATCAGGCCGACGCCGCGGAGCAGCTGTTCCATGTGTTCCATGCCGATTTCGGTTAAAGTAACGTTTTTCTGCTTTTCATCTTTTTCGTAATCGGTTTCCGATAACAACGGAATTAATTTGGTGACGGTTTTATAGGTTTCGGACGAATCCTCGGCTTCGCCGGAAATAATCAGCGGTGTACGGGCTTCATCAATCAAAATAGAATCGACTTCATCGACAATCGCAAAGTTAAAATCTCTTTGAACGCGCTCGCGCAGGCTGAATTTCATGTTATCGCGCAAATAGTCAAAGCCGAGTTCGTTGTTGGTGCCGTAAACAATATCCGAGGCATAAGCCATGCGGCGTTCGTTGTCATTTTTGCCGTGAACGATGAAGTCAACGGTTAAGCCCAGGAAACGGTAGATACGCCCCATCCACTCGGCATCGCGGTGTGCCAAATAGTCATTGACCGTAACAATATGCACGCCTTTGCCTTCAAGCGCATTCAAATATGCGGCTAAGGTTGCGACCAAAGTTTTACCTTCACCGGTTTTCATTTCGGCAATCATGCCTTTATGCAAAACAATACCGCCGATCAGCTGAACATCGTAGTGGCGCTGTCCCATAACGCGTTTAGCGGTTTCGCGCACGGCGGCAAATGCTTCCGGTAAAATGTCATCTAAAGTTTCGCCGTTTTTCAAACGGTTTCTGAACTCGTCGGTTTTAGCCTTCAATTCATCGTCGGAAAGTTTAATAAAATCCGGTTCTAAATCATTGATTTTATGAACTATTTTAAGCTGTTTTTTTATAAAACGGTCATTCGCGCTGCCGAATATTTTACGTGCAATTTGTCCTAACATATAAATTTTCCTGTTTAAATTAAGTCTTTTTATACTTAGTTGGAATAAATAATAAAGTCAAGACCGAGCACAAAACTATGCTCAAGAGATGTAAAATATTTTAAAAATTATTTGAATTTTAAAATATTGTATATATTATGAACACGATTTGTTTTTTTAGGAGGAATTTATGCAAAAGAAATATGTATTTGCGACAACGGCTGCATTGGTCGTTTTGATTGCAGGAGCTTTTACTTATAAAGTATCGGCTGAAAAGAATAACGGCGTTGCCGCTGTGGTTAACGGCGAGAAAATTACGGTAGCCGAGGTTAGAGAGGCTTATGATCAAAATCCGCAATTGCACGCGCAGGTTACTTTTGAAGATTTTTATGCTCATGCCTTGGATGTTATTGTTAACGGTAAGTTGGCTTTGCAGGCCGCAACCGCTGCCAATATTCAGGCTTCGCCGGAATATCAGAAACAATTGGCTTTGGTTCAGGACGAAGTTGCACGTCAGGTTTATATCGAGCAACAAGTAAATGCGAAAGTAACCGATGCCGAAATTCGGAAAGTTTATGACGAATATGTTGCCAATTTCAAAAGCGAAAAAGAAATAACGGCAAAACATATTTTGGTTGACGATGAGGCTCAAGCTAAAGAAATTATTGCCAAGTTAGATGCCAAAGAAGCTTCTTTTGTGGAATTGGCTCAGAAATATTCCAAAGATCAGCCGGATTTAGGTTCGTTTACCGCTGAAATGATGGTTCCGGAATTTTCTAATGCCGCTTTTGCAATGGAAAAAGGCACTTACTCAAAAGAGCCGGTTAAAACGGAATTCGGTTATCACGTTATTTTGGTCGAGGAAATCGGTGAAACCAAGCCGTTGGAATTTGATGCCGTTAAAGAACAGATTAAAGCTAATCTGTCGCAGCAGGCCGTTGCTGAAATTGTAAAAGAATTGAACGATAAGGCTCAAATCGAAAAATTTGATTTGGAAGGCAAAAAGATGGAGAATACACCGGCCGTTGAAGCCGCTCCTGCTGAATAATAACTTATGAGCGAGTTAAAAAAAGCGCCGATCATCGGCGCTTTTTTTTGTTTTTAACCGAACAATGTTTCTTTTAAGCGTTGTAAAGTCCGCTGTGCATACGGTCTGGCGCGGGCAGCACCATCTTCCAAAAAGCCGCGGACCTCATCATAATGCGCCATATAATAATCATAAACCGCCTTGGCATCTCTGGTTTGTTCCAAAATCACGTCAAGCAGCATGGCTTTGATATGACCGTAACCAAGTTTGCCGTTTTTGAGACCGTCGGCCATTTCGGCGGTTTGTTCCGGCGTTGCCAAACATTTATAAATCTGATAAACAAACACGTCTTCCGGATTTTTCGGTTCTTCAATCGGTTTAGAATCGGTGATGGTGGCATAAACCGCCTTTTTAACAATTTTTTCATCCTCAAAAATCGGAATCACGTTGTTATATGATTTGCTCATTTTGCGCCCGTCCGTGCCCGGTAATACCGAAACATTATTTGCGGTAACGTATTCCGGCAATTTTAATAAATCGCGGTCATAGTAAGCGTTGACGGCGCCGGCAATATCGCGGGCAATTTCAACGTGCTGAATCTGATCTTTGCCGACCGGTACAATATCTGTATCCATTGCCAAAATATCGGCAGCCATCAGCGTCGGATAAGTGTATAAGCCCATATTAACGCCGTCATCGGCCGGTTTGTTGTCAGCCAGATTCTTTTCCACACAAGCCTTGTAGGCGTGGGATTTATTCATGAATCCTTTCGGCGTAAAAGCATACAGAATGGTCGTAATTTCGTTAATTTCCGGAATATCGGATTGACGATAAAAATAATCCGTTTTCGGATTAAGACCGGCAGCCAGATAGATGCAGGCAATTTCTTTAATTTCACGTTGCAGAATCTCGGCATCTTTCATAAAATTGATGGCGTGATAGTCGGCAATAAATAAATTAAAACGCGATGCCTGATGTCCCAGCTCAACAGCCGGTTTGATGGCGCCGAAATAATTGCCGATATGCGGCTTTCCGGTTGGTTTAACACCGGTTAAAATACATTTATTTTCAAACATGATATCCTCGTTATAAATCTTCTTGCCGTTCAAGTTACACATATTGTGTGCAAAAATCAATTAAAATCTAAAAATTGTGTTGTAATCTGACAGAATAAAAGTATAATTGCGAATGTTGAATTGTTAATTTATTGAGGCACATAATGTTAGATATAAAATTTATTGCAGAGAATACCGAATGGGTAAAACAAAGCTTGGGAAAGAAAGATTTTCCGGCAGAAAAAGTTGATGAGTTATTGGCAACATATTATGAACTGAATAAGTTGAAAACCTCATCCCAATCCTTGGCAGAAGAAAAAAATAAGCTCAGTAATGCGATAAAGAGTGCTTCAAATGAAGAACGTCCGGCAATTATTGCTCAAAGTAAAGCAATCGGTGAAGAATTTAAAATCGAACAGGAAAAATTGGCTGAAATTCAGGCTAAATTTGACGATATGATGCTGAGAATGCCAAACTATCCGAGCGAAGAAAGCCCGATCGGCCCGGATGACAGCGCCAATGTGGTCCGTCGCAAAGTCGGCGAGTTGCCGCATTTTGATTTTGAGCCGAAAGACCATATCGAATTGATGGAAATCAACGATTGGAGCGAGATGGAGCGCATCGCCAAAGTTTCCGGTTCGCGAACCTATGCCATCAAGAATGATTTGGCACAGTTGGAAATTGCCATTCACATGATGGTGATGGATATTTTGCGTCAACACGGCTTTACGTTGATTACGGTGCCGGCGCTTTCCAAAGAAAAACCGCTTTATAACCAAGGTTATTTGCCGTTTGCGCGCGATGAAATTTATTATATGCCGACAGATGATATTTATCTTTCCGGCACGGCAGAGCTGATTTTGAATTCGTTGCGTGCCGATGAAATGTTGACGGAGGCTGATTTGCCGGTATTATATGCCGGATTTTCGCCGTGTTTCCGCCGCGAGGCCGGTGCTGCCGGAAAAGATACCCGTGGTTTGGTTCGTGTACACCAATTCTTCAAAACCGAACAGTTTGTCATTTGCAAAAATGATATGGCGGAAAGCGAAAAATGGCACCAAACGTTATTGCAAATTTCGGAAGAAGTTTTGCAGGCATTGGAATTGCCGTATCAGGTTTTGGAAGTTTGTACCGGTGATATGGGCGCGCCGAAGTATCGTCAATATGACTTGGAAGCTTGGGTACCGTCGCAGAATTGCTATCGCGAAACCCATTCCTGCTCCAACATTACGGACTGGCAGGCTCGTCGTACCAACTTGCGCTATCGCGGCAATGACGGCAAAGTTAAGTTTTGCCACACCTTGAACAATACCGGTATTGCCACGCCGCGCGCTTTAGTGCCGTTCATTGAGAACCATCAGCAAAAAGACGGTACGGTCCGTATTCCGGAAAAATTGCAGCCGTATTTGGGCGGAAAGAAATTTATCGGTAAAAATGCAAAATAAAGTAGAGCAAATTTTTGATTTTATGCGCGTGCTTGATAAAGTTTGTTTGGTCAAGCGCGCCACTTTGCTCTCAGACGGCACGCCGGAAACCGATTCATCTCACACATTTAAGCTGGCCTTTATGGTAATGCTGATTTATCCGTATTTGAAACATCAGTACGACTACGCACGTTTGTTTGAATTGGCGTTGGTACACGATATTGCCGAGGCCGAAACCGGTGATTATCCGAAGGCGGTACAGCGTGCACATCCGGAAATAAAGGCTAAGAAAGATGCTGAAGAAAAAGCGGCCATGCAGCGTTACAGCGCTATGCTGCCGGCGCCGATGAACCAAAAAATATGGGATTTGTATCAGGAATATGAAGCCAAAGAAACGCTAGAATCAAGGCTGATTACGGCGCTTGATAAGGTTGATGCCAATATGCAGGCTAATTTCCATAAAAACGGCGATGTCCATTATTGGTGGGATTGCGCAGACGGTGAGCATTATTGCCGAATTAACACCGAAAAGAAAAAAGTTGTTGCCGTCTTGGGTGAAGAAATCGTTGAAGCGTTGGAAGAAGGCACAATCGAGTTGGCGTTGGAAAATATGAAAAAATGCGGTATTGCGTTCTAATTTGGTGAATGGTGCTCCATGAAATTGCAGATGAAATCAGTAGAAAAATGGATAGGCAGATTGCTGATTTGCTTTTTCATCGGCACGGTTATATGGCTTAATATCAACCGTTTGCAATACAATTTATACGCCAATTATGAAAAAGTTGTCGAATACGGTCGCGTTCGCGAAGTCAAAGAGCGGATCGAGCCGATGATGGCCGCTGTTTTTTATGAAGATAAATCGGAACAAAAAAAGCATTTGGCGGCCTATCTGAGCCACACGGACAACTATCGGCATCATCAGGTGCGGATGGTGGCGGTGCCGCGTCGGCTTAATCAGGGCAGTGAGGCTGTTATTAAAAATCTGTACGGCGAAATTAAAAAATATAATCAAATTGAAAGCATCAGTCTGGTTTATACGGAAGGTGACGATTGGCACAAACACAAGGATTTGTTGCAAAATAAGATGCATCCGGCGGATATAGAATTGTTATATTTGGCCGAAGATGACATCAATGCCGAACAAATTATCGAAAATGAGTTGCAAAAACCGCGTCATCTGGTGATTTTTTTGGCGGCGTTAAATCAGGGTTTACAGGGAAATAATCGCGATTTTCTGCTGGAAGAGGCGGTTTATTTTGCACAGCGTCATTCATATCGTATGAATGTGTTTGATGTGATCGATACGCAGTTGGCAAAGGCTGTCGAAAAAGATTATGCCTCGATTTTTGCCTTATCGCCGGGCGCGAGTAAAAGCAAGTTGGCCAAGCAAAAAGATAATTTGGAAGCTTTTGCCGCAAACTATAAAGACGAATTGCTGGAATATTTTTTGTTGAATTTGCACGAAAAAGATACCGCCACGATTTGGCCGCGGAAAACACCGAGTACTTTCCGCTTGTTTGATCGCGGCGATGTTTATGTGAAGCTGACGGACGAAAATAATGTTGAATTGTTCAATTACGGTCGTTTCGGGCGCAATAAAAGCGTTATTGTAACCATCATCGAAATTGCCCGTAAGGTGTCCAGACGTATAAATTTACGAAATGTAAAACATATTCAATTATATTTGCTGACAGAATTAGAGCCGGTTAAATATATCGGTGCGGTAAAGCTGGAAGATTTGCTGGATAACGATGACGGTGTTTTGGCGCGCTATGAAAATTTCTATACCATCATGCTGCCGTCGGATCGACCTGATGCGTCCCAGAGCTTGCTCGATGTGTTGCGGCAAAAAGTCGGTGTACCGGTCAATGCGGAAAGCAAGGATATGAAATTTTATAAATTCAAAACGGCGGAGATTGAATATGAAAATTAACGGTTATACGCTGAACTATTCGGCAGCTGAATTTAAGAAAAAAGTCAGCAAGGAAATGCGTCAGGTTGTGTTGATTGATGAGAAATGTGAGGAGTATAAAAAACTTTCCGACGGCGATAAAAAAGCATTGCATTACTTAATCAATGCCGCGCGCATTATGAATGATGTGGCGCTTGAAATGGATCATCCGATGAATTTGGTGCAAAAACAGGCGTTGGAGGTGGCGGCGGAGAAAAGTCCTTATGCCGCCAATGCCTTGAAATTGTTTAATTCGCTGAACGGTGTTGCTGGTTCAAACGGTATTGATAAAGAACCGGTGGAAATTTTCAAGGAAATCCACATGTTTGAAGGGCGGAATTTTTATCCGACCGATTTGAGCAGTGCGGAATTGCAAAAGATTATCGCACAAATGCTGGATGTCGGCAAAACAGCCGAAGTGAAGACAATTTTAAGTGCGCGCACAATGGTTCGTCGCGATGGAGAATTTTTAAAAGCTATTGATTATACAGAATATTTTGCCGATGAATTTTCTGAAATTGCCAATGAATTGGAGTGTGCCGCCCACTTTACCACCGACGAATTGTTTAAGGATTATCTCGGCTGGCAGGCACAGGCGCTGTTACAGAATAACGAAGAAATGGATATTTTGGCCGATAAACATTGGGCTAAAATGCAGGATACCCCGTTGGAATTCACCATCAGCAGAGAAAACTATGATGATAAATTAACACCGACCATCTTTTCCAATCAGGAACTGTGCCGCCGCTTGGAACAGGCACATATTCATCCGGTACCGAAAGATATGCTCGGGGTGCGTGTCGGTATTGTTAATCAAAAAGGCACGGAACTCTTACTGCAATTTAAAGATGAGATGATAAAACTGGCTGATTTGATGCCGCTTTGTGACCAATATACGCAGAACGTCGGCGGCAAAAAAGGCCTGAAACAGACCATGGTGGATGTTGATGTGGCGGCGCTGACCGGTGATTATGCTTTGTGTCGCGGCGGCATTACAACAGCACAGAATTTGCCGAATAACGATAAGCCGGCGTTGGCGCACGGCGGCGGTCGGCGCAATGTTTATCATCGTCAGGTCAGAATGAGCGGCGATAAGAAAAAAACAGCGCAGATTTTGGATAAGTTGGTTTCACCGGCGTTGCATAAATATTACAGCACCGAGGCACGTCATCTATTTGTTATCGGGCACGAAAACGGCCATTCTTTGGGGCCGGACAGCAGTTATCAGACGTCTATCGGCATTTATCAGCATATCATTGAAGAACACAAGGCCAATATTATTTCTGCCGCGATGATGCCGGAATATATAAAAGCCGGTATTATCACCGCAGAGCAATTAAAGGAAATTTATACCACTTGGATTATCAGAGATTTATTTGTATTGGCTTATCCGGCAGACCATGAGGCGCATCGCGTGGCCGATGTGATGGAATTTAACTATCTGCACGCACATGGCGCTTTTTCGTTCAATGCGGAGAAAAAACTGGAAATTGATTTCAAAAAATTACCGCAGGTAGTGCGTGCTTTATTGGAGGATATTATCAAAGTTCAGTTGTCAAAATCGCCTGATTATGCTAAACAATATATCGACAAGTGGTCGGCATGGACAGAGATGCAACAATATATTGCCGAATATAAGAGAAGTTTGGGCGTGAAGCCGTATATTGATATTGTTATGAATTTCTAAGGGGTGGAAATGCTGAAAAAATTGGCATCGGGAGAGTGCTCATTAAAAGTAACGTTTTGGGTTTTCGGTGTTTTCGGTTTTGCCGTTCTGGCACTGATTACCAATATTACGCACAGCAGTTTATTGCGTGTTATTTGTGGTCATGCGCGTTGTAACAGAAGCGTTATTTTATATTTCTTTTCAAACTTCATTTCGATTATGACCAGTCATAACGCGGCTTTTCGTTGGTTTTTGGTTATTCACTCGTTTATGGGGGCGCTTTTCGGGGCGTATATGTTAATGGTACTGCGCGGTTTATGGAAATCGGCGGAAAAATATGAAGGCAGCTCTTTTTGGGCTGTAAGCGCTAAATTTTTGTTGGTCGTGATGGCCTTGTTTTGTTTGAAATCTATTATATAAGGAGAATGTTCATGCGCGTTTGTTTTTTATTGTCATTGATAATGTTAATTGCTTCGTGCACGGCTGTTGAGGTCGGAAAGGTCAGTCCGGAACGCAAACATCTGTATGATTATAACAATAACGATGAATATTGTCAGAAAAATCCGGACAGATGTGTCAACAATATTCCGTGGTAAATGAAAAGGCTCTGTTGCACAGAGCCTTTGATTTAAGAAAAAAGATTATATTATTCAATAGCGTAAATATCACGGACAAACCAGTTTTCGCTGTTTTTCTCGTCAGCAGACAAAACATAGATGACCGTGCCCTGGCATAATCCGAACCAAGTGCCGTTACAATCGCTTTCGGTATAAATTTCAACCGTGTTGTTCGGTAAACTCTTTTTGCCGATGAAGCGATAATTGACTTCGGTCGGTCGGTTAATGCTCGGATCAGTCATGAAAATAAACTTCGGCAGTTTATCTTTGTTGCAGATTTTCAAATCCGGTCTAACGGTGCATTTCACCGCTGTTTCCACCGCACAAGGCTTGGCTTCGTCCATGGAACAATCTTCGGTAATGTTTTGGGTGTTCCAAGTAAAGTTTTGTTCCGGCAGAACTTCTTCCGGAACCGGCTGTTGCTGCGCGTCTTCGGAAGAAACAATAACCTCATTATTGTTTGGTGTTTTTCTAATTAAGAACACGCTAAGTCCGATAAGCGCTAACATAGCGATGACAACAATGATTTTCTTTAACATAATTTTTTTCCTTTTAAAAATGATATTCCAATCCGGTCGTATATTCGACGGCATGATTGAATTTATCAAGACGATTAAACTTAATATAGCGCGTTACAAAGCGCAGTTGCAAATGGTCACAAAGAGCGTATTTGAAACCGCCGCCGAAACGATATCCGAATCCGTGTTCATTATGGCGATTTTCAGAAAATTCACGGATTTTATAAACGTATTCACCGACACCGGTTGTGGCCAGCAACGAAAATCTGTCGGCACTATCCAACGGCAGAAAAGCCAATAAATCTAAGCCGTAAGCCCGATATGATGTTTTAATGGTTTGATTTTGCGGGCGGCGTTTGTTGCTGCTGCTTTGTGCCAAGAAAAGCTCGGTGGCAAAATAGCGGCTGTAATCGGAACCGATGCGAATATTTGCCGCATGATGATATGGCGAAATGCCGTGGGCCGTGGTGTGGTCATAAGTATAATCCGCGCCGATGTAGGGCGAATATTTATAACTGTCTGCGCGAGCATTTGCAACGACAGCGGCCACAAAAAATAAACTTGTTAAAAAAAAGGTAATCTTTTTCATATAAAATTTCCTCACATACAGTTTGCGAAATACATTATAATGAATTTATTGCAAAAATAAAGTAATTTCGTAAAAATTCTTGAGAATATTGCTTTTTTGTGGTATGTTGAGGGGTAGGAGTTGGAAATGAGAATGAATAACAGAAGTGCTCAAAGCGGTCGTTCCATGGTCGAAATGATGGGCTATATGGCCGTCGTTATGACAGTTATTGCGGCGGTCGGCCATTTAATCGGCAATGCTTATAATGAATTTAAATACAGCAAGGCTTCTATGCAAGTTTCGGATTTGGCCGCGGCAATTGTGCGTTCGGCAACCGTTGATGCCGATTACAGCGAAGTTGTCGGCAATGTCCGAGCCGTTAATGACAATGGTAAAGCGATTATTCCAAAGACATTCCGCATTGTGGGCACAACGGTGTATCATGCATTCGGCGGTACGGTTGAAGTAGCGGCTATGACCGGCGATGCTTCCAAGTTTGCAATAAAATTCAACAGACTGAACCGTAAACAATGTATCGAACTGGCTATGAAAGATTGGCAGCGTAATCAAACGGTGGATTTATACGAGATTGCCGTTAACAATAACTATTGGTTCTGGTCCGCCTATAAAAATCTTGAAACGACGGATAACACATTACCGGTCAAACGTAGCGCTGTTGCCGGTACGGGAGCGGGGAACAGCGGACAATGTAATGCCAGCAATAACAGTATTATGTGGGTATTTAATTAACAGGTTGTTTAATTCGTTGTGATATTGCTTGCAGTTCATTATTGTTGCGGTTAGTATGATAAAAATTATATTTTGAAAGGAGTGCGAAATGACAACTTCTATAGTGTTACCACCGGATTATAAGCCGTCTAAAGACGAAGAATATATGAACGAATTGCAGTTGGAATATTTTCGTCAGAAATTGGAAAATTGGAAAAAGTCTTTGGTTATGCAGTCCGCCGATACTTTAGATGATTTGCGTCAAGGCGGGTTAAACCAACCTGATGAAATTGACCGTGCTTCTATGGAAACCGATAAGTCTTTGGATTTGCGTACAAAAGACAGAATTCGTAAGCTGATTACCAAAATTGATGAGGCTTTGGATCGCATTGAAGACGGGACATACGGCTATTGCGAAGAAAACGGTGAGCCGATCGGTTTGGATCGTCTGGAGGCCAGACCTGTTGCCACGCTGTCGATTGAAGCACAAGAACGCCACGAGCGTCTGGAAGATACGTTTGACGACGGCAAATAATAAATAAGTGCTGTAAAAATATGGCTGTGAAAGATTTTATTTTAGCATCCGGATCGCCGCAGAGAATCGCTTTGTTGCGGCAGATTGATTATGAGCCGAAAAAAATTTATCCCGCGGATATTGATGAAAGTTGCCTGCCGCACGAAGAGGCTTTGCCTTATGTGCGCCGCATGGCTTTGGCCAAAGCCAGGAGAGTATCGCAAGAATTTGCAACGGAAAATGTTTTGGCGTGTGATACCGTCGTTGTTGTCGGTAAACGTATTTTGCATAAAGCTCAGAACGCCGATGAACAGCGTTCTTTTATGAAGTTAATGTCAGGTAAAAATCACCGCGTTATCAGTTCGGTATGTTTAATTAACAAACAGGGAAAAATCAGTCAACGAACTGTTTCCACCAAAATTTCCATGAAGCATTTAACGCCGGCGGAAATTGATGAATATGTAGCAAGCGGGGAGTGGAAAGGTGTTTGCGGTTATAAAATAGAGGGGCGTTTGGCGGGTTATGTTACGAAAATTGTAGGTTCGTATTCCGGCGTTGTCGGGTTGCCGTTGAGCGCAACGCTTAATTTATTGAAGGGGGAAGGTGTTTGATGAAAGCAGAAAAAATAATTTATGACAGAAATGATGAGGCTTTCGGTATTGCGGTTTTTGATGATGCCGGTTTGGCTGAGATAGATATTTATAACGAAGACAGAGCCAGAGAAGGTAATGTTTATCTGGGAAAAATCGTAAAAAAAATAAACCTTTCCAACGAAAAATACGGGTTTATGGTGGATATTGATGACGGTCACAGCGCTTTTCTTAACTCTTATGAGTCGGCTTTGAAAGAAGCCAACATGAGCGAAGGACAAAGCGTGGTGGTGCAAGTTGTGCAGGAAAAACGCGCGGAAAAAGGCTCGAAAGTGGTGCGCAATATTCAACTTGCCGGTACATATATGGTTTATTGCCCGTTCAAGTATGATGTGGAGTTCTCTCGTAAAATAGATGATATTGAAAAGGCCGAAAAATATGCTAAATTTGTGCGTGATAATTCGGTCGGACAAGAAGGTTGGATTTTGCGGACATTATCGGTAGAAGCCGATGAAAATTCGCTGCTACAGGAAATGAATCGCTTGCGTGAAACTTATGAAACCATTCGCCGTAAGGCACGGACAATGCAGGCGCCGGCTTTGTTGTACGCCAAGGAAAATCCGCTGTTGGAATATGTCAGACGCTATAAAGATACTTTAAGAGAAGTTATTGTGGATACACCGAAATTGCAGGATGAAGTCAAAGGTGTTTTTGACGGTGAGGTCAGCGTTCAGCATGAGGCCTTTGAGGAATACGGTGTTGATGATGAAATTGTCGAGGCTTTGAACCGTTCGGTTAATCTGAAACACGGCGGCAGTATCATTATTGAAGAAACCAGAGCGTTTGTGGCAATCGATGTTGACAGTGGCAATGTTCATGCCGCCGGTGATATCGATAATTTAAATATTGAAGCGGCACACGAAATTGCAAAACAAATTCGTCTGCGCAATTTGGCCGGAAAAATTATTATTGATTTTGCCGGCTCATCGGAATATCGTTTTATGAAGCGCGTGATCGAGTGTTTGGAAGAAGATCTTGCTGATGACATTTGTCACAGCCGTGTTCTCGGGTTGAGCCGTGCCGGCAATGTTGAGATTTTGCGCCAACGCCGCCGACCGAGTTTGCGTGATTTATATACGGTAGAGTGCCCGACTTGCAGTGGCACGGGGAGAGTTGAACCGTGAGCGAAGTGATTAAAACACGCCGGTGCCCGATTTGTCATAAATTGTTTGTTGATGACAAATATGCACCGTTTTGTTCTAAGCGCTGCGCGGATGTAGATTTGAATCATTGGTTTAACGGCGATTATGCCGTTCCTTCGGAAGATATGGATGAATTAGATACCGAAGAGTTATCGGAGGCTTTGGATAATGCGGAAAAAGACAGAAAATGAGCCGCTGTTGACGTTAGATAAAGACCATCTTTTAAGCGTTGTCTTTGAAGGTGATATAACGCATTTTAACAGTGAAGATTTTTTACGTCGCTTCCGCGAAACCGCACCGGCCGCCAGACTGATTGAGTTGACGGACAACGGTATTCAAGAGTGGGATTCATCGCTGGTTGCCGTTTTGTATGAAATTATCCGTTATGCCCAAGAAAACAAGATAAAATGTAGTTATAAATCGCTTCCGAAAAACCTGAGGGACTTAATTCGTTTGGCGTTTGCCGATGACCGAAAGCCGACGCACGGCGGCACGGATTATTCGTTTTTGGAGAGTATCGGCAAAGCCACAATTGATTTGTGTAAGACGGTCAATTCGGTCCTTTCTTTTTTAGGGCAAACATTGGCGTCGGTCGGGCGTTTTTTCAGCGGTCGTTCGGTGATGCGCGGGGTTGATTTTTGCAGTGCGCTTGAAGATTGCGGCCCGAAAGCAATTGCCATTGTGGCGCTGATCAGCTTTTTGGTCGGTTTGATTTTGGCCTTTGTCGGCGCTATTCAGTTGCAAACATTCGGTGCCCAGATTTATGTGGCCAGTTTGGTTACAATCGGTATGTGCCGGATTATGGGAGCGATTATGGTCGGAATCATTATGGCCGGTCGAACCGGTTCATCGTATGCGGCGACCATCGGTACCATGCAGGTTAACGAGGAATTGGATGCCTTGCAGACGATGGGTATGTCCAGAGTTGATTTTTTGGTTTTGCCGCGAATTTTTGCCTTGATTTTAGCTATGCCGATTTTGACGATGTTGGCTGATATTATGGGTATGATCGGTGGTGCGGCTGTTGGTGTGTTCATGCTTGACCTGCCTTATGAGGAGTATTTGGATTATTCCCTCAGAGCCTTTACTTTAAAGAATTTCTTAGTCGGTATTTTTCACGGATTTTGTTTCGGAATAATTATCGCTTTGTGCGGCTGTTACAGCGGTTTGACCTGCGGACGTAATGCCGACAGCGTCGGTGTGGCAACGACGCATTCGGTGGTTAATGCCATTGTTTGGATGATTGTGGTAACCGGAATTATTACCGTGGTTTGTTTGGAGTTAGGTATATGAAAAAGACGGTTAAAATTGATGTTAAAGATTTGACCGTCGGGTACGGCAGTTATGTTTTGCTTCATGATGCCGAATATCAGGTTAACCAAGGCGATGTCTTTATCATCATGGGCGGGAGCGGTTGCGGCAAGAGCAGTATGCTGCGCGTGTTGACCGGTTTGATACCGCCGTTAAGAGGTGAAGTGATTATCGACGGCGTCGATATTGCCCGAGCCTCGACAGAAGAGGTACAGCGAATCCGCGAAAAATCAGGTATTTTGTATCAGAGCGGTGCGTTATTCAGCTCAATGACCTTGGCTGAGAATATTATGCTACCGTTGCAACAGTATTCCGATTATTCGCCGGCAACCATACGTGAATTGGCCAGTTTAAAACTGGCATTGGTCGGGCTAACCGGCTTTGATGATTTTTATCCGTCTGAAATCAGCGGCGGTATGAAAAAACGTGCCGGTTTGGCAAGAGCATTGGCGCTTGATCCGGATATTGTGTATTTTGATGAGCCGTCGGCAGGTCTTGATCCGATCAGCTCACGCAATTTGGATGACTTGATTTTGGAAATCAATCAAAGTTTGGGCACAACAATTGTGGTGGTTACCCATGAACTGGCTTCAATTTTTGCGATTGCCAACAATTCGATATTTTTGGATGCCGAAACCAAGACAATTCTGGCACGCGGCGATCCGAAAGAACTTTTGAAAAATCCGCCGAATGAGGCTGTTTATAAATTTTTGACACGCGGGGAGAAGAAGTAAAATGCAACAAAAGAAAACATTTAAAATGGTCGGTCTGTTTGTCCTTATCGGGTTCTTGGGATTAGGATCAATTATTTCGTATTATGTGCGTAAACAATTTGAAACCAATGATGAAGATTTGGTTGTGATGTATTTTGAAGAATCGATCCGCGGCTTAAATGTCGGCTCATCGGTGGTGTTTAAGGGTGTTGAAATCGGTAAAGTTGCTAAAATTAAATTGCTCATGAATTTAAAAGAAGGAACGTTTAAAACCGTTGTTTTTGTGAATGTTGAGGGTAATGAAAAGATTGTCAGCCGTCTGGATACCGCCGAATGGGAAGATTATATGCTCGACAATATGATTGAGAAAGGACTGCGCGCCCAACTGATCAGCGCCAATTATTTGACCGGTCAGTTAATGATTGAACTGGTAATGGTTCCGGAATCAAAGATTGAAATGCGCGGTGATGGAAAATATGCGGAAATTCCGACCATACTTTCGCCGTTTGCCGCTATCTCCAATGATTTGAAAGAAGTCCCGTTGCGTGAAAGTTTAATCCGGTTCGGTAACATTTTGAAAGATGTTGAAGATAATTTGCCGCAAATTTTGGAAAACACAACGCAAATTACGCAACGGATAAATACGGTGTTAGATAAGAAATCGGGAGAGACTTCGAAGTCGATGAACAGCTTTAATTCGGCGATGGAAGAAATCAGTAAGACCAGCCATTCGATTAAGAATTTGATGGATTATTTGGAACGCCATCCGGAAGCTTTGTTAAGAGGAAAGGATAAATAATATGAAAAAGTTTATTTGTGGAATTTTCTTGGTTTTATGTGCGTGCAGTTTTCGCTCGCCTGATGCAACTTTTTACATGATGAGCAGCCAAAATCTTGAGCCGGTGTCAAAACGTCAAATCAGTGTGGCGGTGGCGCGGATAAAAGTTCCCGAATTGCTCTCGCGTTCACAAATGGTTGTATATGAAAGCGGAAGCGATGAAGTGCAGATTATGGAATTTAATCGTTGGGGCGAAGCCTTTCCGGATATGTTGCAAGCAACCGTTACCAACGATTTAATCGCATATTTGCCGAATGCGTTTGTTAAACGCACCTATTTTGACAACGGTAAAATGTCGTACAGCGTGAATATCGAAATTAATAACCTTCAAACATATTCGAACGGTAAAGTTGTCCTTTCGGCATGGTGGAATATTGCCAATGCTTCCGGATATGTTATCAAACGTCAGCAAGTTTCTTATCAGGCTGAAGCCAAAGGTAAAAACACGCAGGATTTGGTTAATGCTCAAAGCGAAGTCGTTCACCAAATGTCGCACGGCATTGCCGAAGCATTAGCTAAGCTTTAGTCTTTATGAAGTTTTTTTATCTTTGCAATGGCAATATTCGGAAATCGGGCATTTGTCACAGAGAGGTTTTTGTGCCTTGCAAACATAGCGTCCGAACAACACCAGCCAGTGATTGGTATTTTTGACTAATTCCGGCGGTAGAACAGCCATTAAATCTTTTTCCACTTCCAACGGGGTTTTGCTGCGGCTGAAGTCCAAGCGATGGGCAATCCGCATTACATGGGTGTCAACCGCCAGCGTCGGTTGATTATGCCAAACATTCATCACCACATTGGCGGTTTTGCGACCGACGCCGGCCAGCGTGGTCAGCACATCGCGGTCGGCCGGCACTTCGCCGTTATAATCGTCAACCAATTGTCGGCTGAGCGCCATAATATTTTTGGCCTTGTTGTTAAACAAACCGATGGTTTTGATGTAACCTTTTAATTTTTCTTCGCCCAAACTCAGCATTTTTTGCGGTGTATCGGCAACTTGAAACAGCTTTTCGGTTGCTTTATTGACGCCTTTATCGGTACTTTGCGCTGAGAGAACGACCGCCACCAACAAAGTATAGGGATTATGGAAATTCAGCTCGCATTGCGGATTGGGATTTTCTTGTTGGAAAATCCGCATAATTTCGAGGATTTCAGCTTTTTTACGCATCAGGCTTTTACCCCGCCGGCGCCCGGTGCTTTCGGCGCAGTTTCATCCAGAGGCCAACGCGGACGCGGCTTGAAGTCTAAATCATTGGTATAGCCGAGGCGAAAACGTTCCAAGCCGGCCCAAGCTACCATTACCCCGTTATCGGTGCAAAAACGAATCGGCGGTGCGGCAAAATCCAAATCATGTTTGGCGGCCAATTCTTTTAAGTGATTGCGTAAATAAGTGTTGGAGGCTACGCCGCCGGACACCACCAAATCTTGTCCGTCAGGATATTTTTGCTTGAAATATTTAATGGCGCGTTCCAGTTTGCGCACCAAACAGTCGGTTGCCGTCATCTGAAAGCAGGCGCAAATATCGGCTACATCCTGCTTCGGTAAAATGGCGTGTTCGACAATGCCGTCAGCGGTGTAAGATTCAATAATTTTACGGACGGCGGTTTTTAAGCCGGAAAATGAAAGATTACAATCGCCGGAACCGATAAGCGGTCGCGGCAAAGCAAAACGCGAATCGTCACCGATGGCGGCCATTTTTTCAATCATCGGGCCGCCGGGATACCCGAGTCCGAGCATTTTTGCCACTTTATCAAAAGCTTCGCCGGCTGCGTCATCGATGGTGGTGCCGAGGCGTTCGTATTCACCGACATTTTTAACCACCAGAATCTGGCAATGTCCGCCGGAAACTAAAAGTAACAAATACGGAAATTGTACATCGTTGGAAATGCGGGCACACAGAGCGTGGGCTTCCAGATGATTGACAGCCACAAACGGTTTATTAAGAGCCAAAGATAAAGCTTTGGCGGTCATCACGCCGACCACCACGCCGCCGATTAAACCCGGACCGGCCGAGGCGGCTACGGCATCAAGCTCATTTAAGCTGATGTGGGCGCGTTGCAGACAAATGGATATAATGTCGTCAACGTGTTCCAAATGCGCGCGAGCGGCAATTTCCGGCACCACACCGCCGTATTGTTTGTGTTCTTCCTGTGATTGCAGCGCTTCGCCCAAAATTTCTTTTTTATCGGTTACAATGGCGGCGCCGGTATCATCACAGCTGCTCTCTATACCTAAAATTATCATTTGCGTTTCCAAAAGATTTTCTTTATCTTTAAAGTATTTCGTATTATAAATATATGGCGTAAGTCAGCATCAAATGTCAAGAAAAAGGATGAAACATGACCAAAAATAATCAGAGTACGGCCTTGAATCAGGCAGAAAACAAAGCAATACCAAGCAATAACAAGGTGGAAGCCCCGAAGAAAAAAAGCAAATGGAAACTAAAATTATTTTTGCTGATTGTGATAGCGCTTATCGGCGGCGGTGCGTGGTTAGGATTGCAACTGCAACAACAGTTGCAAAATGTCGATACCGGCAACAATGACGCGATGACACAGTTGCAAGCCGTATATGAGGCAAAGTTTAAGGAACTTGATGCGCGGGTTAATGATTTGAATTTGGAGGTTTCCCGCCTGAAAAACAGTGAGCGGGAAGTTGTGGCGTCGACCGATGATCATCACGAAGAATATGAACAACAGTTGGCGGCGCTTGAACACCGTATGGACGAACGTTTTGCGTCTTTGCAGGCTTCGGCACCGGAGCCGGTGGTGGTTTCAACGGCGGATAAAGAAGTGCGGATGAAGCAAGAAATATTATTGGCGGCCGGATTGATGACCGTTCGTGATTTGGCCGAACGGGGACTGCCGTTTGCTTACGAGGCCGAAGTGTTGCAAATTATGGCACAGGGCAATCCGCAAGCGATGAAATATATTGATGTGATGCAAAAATATGCCGTATCCGGTATTAAAGGTAAAAAAATGCTGATTAAAGAGTTTAACCATATATATCCGCATTTGTCGGCTCAGGAACAGCCGGCGCCGGAACAAGCCGCCGTTGCGGAAAGCGAAACGCAGGAAGAATGGTGGAATAAGTTTCCGAAGATGGCACTGCAATGGTTAAGAAATTTGTTCGCCAGCAAAAAGACAGTTGAAACACCGGTTTTGGATCAGAAAGAAGATGTGGTTTATGAACTGGTGAACGACGGCGATTTGGCGGCGGCACTCAACGAATTGAGTACCAATGTGATTTATGCACAACTGATGAACGGTGTTTTATATCAATGGACCGTTCAGGTTCGCGGTTATTTGGAATTTGAAAACGCTGCCAGCGGTTTGTTGATGAACGCTTTGGCAAATTTGCATTTGAAAGAAATGGAGCACTAAAGAATTATGGCGGATATTGAAGCAATTTGGCAGCGGCTTTATGAATGCGCGCCGCTGCAGTTGGAAAAAATTGCCGAAGTCAAAACGGCGGCAACAGCGTTTAATACCAATATTGATGCGGTTTTACGCATTAAAGGCGATAAGATAGCCGCGTTGGCACAGCAAGTCGGTCTGACGGAAGCAGATTTGCAAAGCAATGATACCGGCTTGGAAAATGAGCGCGACGTGGTGCGCGGGATTATCAAGTGTTTTGGCAACGGCATTGCCGAAGAGTGGATTGCCGATAAAAAATCGGTCTATGAATGGATGCGCGATAATTTAGGTTATACGCGTCTGCAAATGGGCGGTCAGGGCGGTATTGTGGCCAATATTTTAGCGGTTACCGGGGTTCGGAAGGTGGTGGCGCATACCAATTCGCATCCGCAGTTGCAGGCTGACCAATTCTTAAAGCTTGAGAATTTGTTGGGTTTTGATGAAAACGGGACTTTGGCGCCGGCATGTTCAATTAACCGCCAAAACGATGTGCCGCTGATCCATTGGATTATTGAATTTGCCAAGGGTGACAGTTTCGAATATTTGGGCAAACAATATGTTTGTCCGAAGGCCAATCGCTTTATTGCCACTTATGATCCGGCCAATATGATGCTTAAAACCGATGAAAACTTTGTCCGCTATTTGCAGCAAAACGGGTTTGATTATTTGATTTTGTCCGGTTATCACAGCCTGACTTCATTGCATAACGGCGTTAATTTGGTGCGCGAATCGGCCGAAAATATCAAAATGTGGAAAGCGGCTTGCCCGCGCGGCATTGTTCATCTGGAATTGGCTTCAACGCAAGATAAAATGGTTCGCAAAGCGATTTTGGAAAAGATTGCGCCGTTGGCGGATTCCATCGGCCTGAATGACAGAGAAGCGCTGGATGCTTTGGAAATTATCAATCCGCAAATGTATGAACGTTGCAGTAATGAGCCGCTGACGGCTGCTCAAATGTTTGATATTCTTTATTGTTTGGCGACCGCCTTGAATGTTCAGCGAATTCAGCTGCATATGTTCGGTTTATACATAACGTTGCAAAAGTTGCGCGGGGTTTTGAGTGCCGAACAAAATCTGCACGGGATGATTTTGGCTGCTGAAATTGCCGCCACCAAGGCCATGTCGGGCAAAGTTGACAACTACAATATGTTGCTGGCGGCCAGCGGCGAAAAAATAGAAGTTTCCGTGTTGCAGAATTTAGCGGCACACGTCGGCGGTGAAGTTTTATTGCAGACCGGTATTTGTCAATATAAGGGTTATGAAGTTATTGCCGTGCCGACGATAATTGTCGAAAAACCGGTTACATTGGTCGGTATGGGCGATACAATATCTTCGCTGTCGTTGGTCGGTGCCCGATAAATTGCGGCAATGCCGCGCAAGAAAAGCGCTTGACAGCTTATGTGAATCACAATATAACGAGAAAAAATCAATTGGAGAAAGTTAAAAATGTCTTATAAGAGCACTAAAAGTCTGGATAATCGTATGGATTTGCCGGAAATTGAAAACCGCTGCAAATCTTTTTGGGCGGAAAATAATACTTATCGCTATGACAATAGCAGAAGCAGAGAAGAAACATTCGTGATTGATACACCGCCGCCGACGGTATCGGGCTCGTTGCATATCGGTCATATTTTCAGCTACACGCAAACAGATGTGATTGCGCGCTATCAGCGTATGAGCGGAAAAACAGTTTTTTATCCGATTGGTTGGGATGATAACGGTTTGCCGACGGAACGTCGCGTTCAAAACTATTACAACATTACCTGTAATCCGAGTTTGCCGTATGACCCGAATTTTAAGCCGGAACATAACGAGCAGGACAAATCGCCGCGCAAAGAAGTTTCTCGTAAGAATTTCATAGAAGCTTGTGAAACGCTGACATCTTCCGATGAAATTGTTTTTGAAAACGTGTTCAAAAACATCGGTCATTCGTATGACTGGAATATCAAATATACCACCATCGGCGCCGGCAGTATTAAAGTTTCACAGGAATCGTTTATTGATTTGTATGAAAAAGGTGAATTGCATTTAATGGAATCACCGACGATGTGGGATGTTACATTCCAATCCGCCATTGCGCAGGCTGAAGTTGAAGATAAGGAAATTCAAGGCTTTTTCCATGATATTAAATTCCCGATTGAAGGGACCGACGACTATGTGGTTATTGCCACCACCCGTCCGGAATTTTTACCGGCTTGTATTTCAATCGTGGCGCATCCGGATGATGAAAGATATAAAAAATATTTCGGCAAAAAAGTGCTGGTTCCGTTGTTTGATACGCCGGTTGAAATTGTGGCTTCCGACCACGCCGAAATGGATAAGGGTACCGGTATCATGATGGTTTGTACGTTCGGTGATGCGGCCGATGTGGCTTGGTGGAAGCAAACCGGTTTGCCGTTAAAGCAAATTATCGGTTTGGACGGCTGCCTGCTGGATGTTGAGTTCGGTAAGGGGGCGTTTGTTTCCAACAATCCGGAAAGAGCCAACGGTTTTTATAAGCAACTGGCCGGTTTGAGCACCAAACAGGCTCGCGAGAAAATTGTTCAGTTGTTGCGTGAAAACAACTATTTGGCATGCGAGCCGCGGCCGTTGACACATACCGTTAAATTTTACGAAAAAGGCAATTTGCCGCTGGAATTTGTGACTTCAAGACAATGGTTTATTACGCTTCAAGATAAAAAAGACGCGATGGTGGCAATGGGTCGGAAAATTAAATGGAAACCTGAACACATGCAGTATCGCTATGAAGAATGGGTGAGGGGCTTAAACCAGGATTGGTGCATTTCAAGACAACGTTTCTTCGGCGTTCCGTTCCCGGTTTGGTACAAACTCGATGACAAGGGCAATGCTGACTACGAACATCCGATGCTTGCCGACAGAAGCCAACTGCCGGTTGATCCGATGATAGATTGCCCGAAAGGCTACACGGAAGCCCAGCGCGGTCAGCCGAACGGCTTTATCGGCGATAAGGATATTATGGATACATGGGCAACATCGTCCTTAACACCGCAAATTGCGCTTGAAGCGGCTGAGAGCGACAAACTCGGTTTGCCGTTTGATATTCGTCCGCAAGCACATGATATTATTCGTACATGGGCGTTTTATACCATTGCTAAAGCCATGATGCATGAAAACACCATCCCGTGGAAAGAAATTTTAATCAGCGGCTGTATTTTGGATCCGGACCGCAAGAAGATGTCCAAATCTAAAGGTAATGTGGTTACGCCGCAGCATTTGATTGACACTTACGGCGCCGATTCCATTCGTTATTGGGCATCACGCGCGCGCTTGGGCGTTGATACGGCGTTTGAAGAGCAGATTATGGCTCAGGGCAAAAAGCTGGTTAATAAGATTTTCAACGCCAGCAAGTTTGTGTTTACCATTGTGGAAAACAGCAAGCTGAACGGTGTTTCCGATTACAGAAAATTTATTACGGAGCCGCTGGATAAAGCATGGCAAAGCAAGATTTATGCCATGGTTAAGCAGGCAACGGAATCTTTTTCAACACATGATTACGCCACGGCTTTGGATGTGATTGAAAAACGTTTCTGGGACTTTTGCGATAATTATCTGGAAATTGTGAAGAAACGCGCTTATGCGCCGGAAGATTGCTCGGCCGTTGCCTCGCTGATGGAAACGATTGATACGTTTTTACGCGTGTTTGCGCCGTTCTGTCCGTTCATTACCGAAGAAGTTTATCAGGCTCGTCCGTGGGCGGCTGCAACGGATAAAGTATCGCTTCATAATGTGATGTGGCCGCAGAGCAGTGAATATGCGGATATAGCTAATGCCGACGGTGCTTTGTATGACGCCGTTTCGGCGATTACGGCAGAAATCAGAAAGGCTAAGACAGCGGCCAATGTTTCGCAAAGAACACAAGTTCAGAAAGCCGTGATTGCGGCACCTGATGCTTCACTTAACCTGATTAAAGAGGGTTTGGTTGATATTCGGAACGTTTGCGGCTTGCAGGAAAATGCTTTGAGCTTTGTTTCGGCAGCAGAATTGGCGGTTAATGATATTGAATTGGATTTAACCGAATTACCGCAGAAAGCTTCCTAAAACTTTCTTGAGATGTAAAAAAAAGACCGCCGAAGCGGTCTTTTTTTTAACGATGATGGTGTCCGCCGTGGTGTCCGCCATGATGATGGTGTCCGAACAGGGCACCGCCGATAACGGCACCGGTAAAGCCGGCGAATAAAGTTGTTGCTACCGGATCATAGTAGTAACTGCGGGCAACCGGACGCGGACGCACGACAACCACCTGTTGAGCCGGTTGTTGAACCACAACCTGTTGCGGCTGCTGAGTATATACCCGCTGCGCGCTGGACGGCTCGGTATAAATTTCTTGTTTAACGTTGTTGTATTCATCTACCACCACAATGCGATCAGCCATGGCCGCGTTGCAGCAAATCGACGAAATAACCAATAAGCAAATTAATTTTTTCATGTTTTTTCTCCTCCAAAAGTCTTTCTAACTTCTGATATAATATAATTGCGGAAAAAAAGCAATAAAATAAATATACATTCAGGTATGTATAATTATAACTAATTGATTATTCGTTATTATTTTTTTTCATCAGGAACGTTGTCGATGTCAATATCTTCATCATCCGCATCGCGAATAATTTCCGCATAGTAATTATAAACAATGCGGGTTTCATCAGGATTATCGGTCGGTTCAACCTCGCACACCATGACCTCATCTTTGTCTTCAAGCGCCTTGAAGGCATCATCCGAAACATTTTCCAATGTCAGTTCATCATCTTCGTTGCGAAACAGGGTTGCCGAATGTTCTTCCGGATCGAGCACCAGTGCCGGTTCGTTCGGTATTTGCTCTTGCGCACTCAGAACCAACAATACTTCGTTTTTATCGCCGATTACAAAGTCAAAGCCGTTTATATTCTCTGTTTTGGCCATATTTTTATCCTTTCATCCGGTAAATTAT
The DNA here is from genome assembly GCA_017960745.1 of Alphaproteobacteria bacterium. Lineage (GTDB taxonomy): Bacteria > Pseudomonadota > Alphaproteobacteria > RF32 > CAG-239 > RUG410. The sequence continues at coordinate 27,626 of JAGCYN010000049.1, forward strand.
TAGTGCAATTTTAGGATATTTAAGTTAACATTTTCATAACAGAGGTTTTTATGTTCAGAAGAACGATTGATTTTACAATAGGGTTGCTCAAGTGGCCGTTGGCGGTGTTCATGTTTATTATGACACCGGCATTGTTGCAGTCATATAATTTTTTTGATTTCTACACTTTCAAATTTGCCATGTTGGGAGCAGGCATCTTTCTTTATTTCTTTATTTTATTCACCGCCGGTCGCAACATTTGCTTTTCAATGCAGATTATTTCGCATGAGTTGACGCACGTTTTTTTTGCTTTGTTAACATTACATCGCGTCGGTCGGGTGCGGCTTAATCCGGATGACAGCGGTGGTTCGATGGTGGTGAAGGGCGGCGGCAATTGGCTGATTACGCTTTCACCGTATTTTTTCCCGCTGTTTGCCTTTCTTTATATGTTGATTATGCCATGGTTGTTGCAAGCAACGGGCGGGCATTGGCTGATACACGTTATTTTCGGCTATTTTATCGCTTATTACTGGGCAACGGTGTTGTCGCAGGTACACGCTAAGCAGACGGACATTATCCGGGAGGGCTATCTCTTTTCAACGATTTTAATTATTGCCGCTAATCTGTATGTGACGGGGCTGTTGTTTGCTTTTAACGGTCATCTGTGGGGCGGTTTGGCTAAATATACGCATAAAGTCTGGCAGCAAAGTGCCGGCGATATTCAGTTTTGCCTGGAGTTAGTAAGACAACACCTCTAATTTGCCTTTATCGGCATCAAGCAATACGGTGCCGCCCTGCGGCAAAACATAGCGCGAATCGGTGTGTCCGAATTGAAAATCTTGCAAAACCGGAATATTGATGCCCTGCATGAAATCATTAAAACAATCTTGAAGTGTGCCGTCTTCCGCATCGCCGGTGCAATCGGTGAAATTTCCGAAAATAAGGCCGCGCAACTTGGAAAAAGTTGCTTGTTGCTTGAGCTGTTGCAGCATCAAATCAATTTTATGCAAACGCTCATGAGTGTCTTCAATGAGTAAAATTTTGCCGTTCAAATTCGGAAAATACGGGGTTCCGGCCAATTTCATCAAAACACTCAGATTACTGCAGATCAATTTGCCTTTGGCTTTGCCACGGCGCAGGGTAGTGCCCGATGTGATGTCGAATTTGTTGCCGGATATCAAAGTTTGCAAATTTTCATCAATCAGTTTATCAAGCTTTTTGTGGCGAAAATCATAGCTCAGCAGAAAACCGTTCCATGAAATAATGCCCGATTTTTGCAATAAAGCGATTTGTAAGGCGGCGTTGTCGCAAAAACCGATAAGCGGTTTTTTATTCTTTTTGGCGTTATCATAATCAATATAGGGCAAAATCCGGGCGGCACCGGCGGCGGCGCGCACGCAGAAAATCGCTTTAATTTCGGGATTTTTGAACGCATCGTTGACGTCTTGCGCACGGTGTTTATCCGTGCCGGCCATATAACGATATTGCTCCAGCGTATGTTTGCCCAAAACCGGCACCAAACCAAGTTCGGAAAGATATTTCAGTCCGTCTTGAATTTTTTCGATGTTGCCGATTTGTCCGGACGGGGCAATAACGGCAACTTTGTCGCCGGCGCGTAGTTTTTTCATGTTTCTAACCTTTGCAAAATATCATGGCAGAGTTCGGTCAAGGAATTATCGCGAGCCCCCATAATTACTATACGATCGCCGCTTTTAGCGGTTTTGAGAATAAAGTCTTCAACCTGTTGCCGTTCGGCAAAGAAAAAGGCATTTTGCTTTCCCAAACTCTTGGCGTGGTTAATCAAATCTGCTGAAGAAATGTCTTTGGTCACGGTGCCGCCGACAAAAAAGATTTCCGGCATCACCAAAATATCATCGGCACCCATATTGTTTACAAATTCAGCCATAATTTCTTTTCCGAGCGAACGCATCGGTCCGAATCCGTGCGGTTGGAACATAATAATGAGCCGACCGGTGTATTGCTTTAAGGCGCTGACAGAGGCTTTGACCTTATCCGGATTGTGAGCGAAATCGTCAATGACGGTTATATTGTTTTTAACGCCGATAACCTCCAGACGGCGTTTGGTGCCGTGAAAGTTTTCCAAAATGGCGGCCGCGATTTCCGGCTCAACACCGAGAGCCGCACAAGCGGCGATGGCTGCCAATGCGTTGGCAACGTTGAACGCACCGATTAAATTCAGATGAAAGATTTTGCCGACAAAGCGATATTGGGTGCCGCCGGCCAGCGGTTTAATGTTATCGGCATAAAAATCAGCGTTGGTATTATGCAACGAAAATGTCCGTAAATTTCCCGAATAAGCGATTTGGCGGCATAAATCATAATCATCGTTGATAATAACGGTGTGTTTGGTGCGATCGGCCAACTGCTGAAACAACATACTTAATTCTTCCAACGATTTATGGTCTGCGGAAATGTTGTTGATAACGGATATATACGGGTTATAAAGATTGATACTGCCGTTGCTTTCGTCGGCTTCAACCACGCAAATGTCGCCTTTGTTGAAGATAATATTAGGAATACCGGCGCTGCCTTCATAATCGCGCAGTAAACCGCCGTTTATCATACAAGGCTTTTTCCCCGCCTTATCCAGAATAAAACCGATCATGGCGGTGGTGGTGGTTTTGCCGCTGGTACCGCCGACGGCAACACCGTATTTATAGGAATGGAAGATTTCCGCCAACAATTCCGGCCGTGTTTTAATGGCAACGCCTTTTTCTTTGGCGGCTTTGATGTCGGGAATCGTGTCCTCAACAGCTGTCGAGGCGCATAAAAAATCAAGCGTGTTATCAACGGAAGAGCCGTCCTGCGGGAACATTTTGATACCGAGAGCTTCCAGTGCCGCTTTGTTTTTTAAATCACGGCCCAAATCAAAATTGCGATCAGAACCCCGAACCTCGTGTCCGGATAATTTTAATATCTGCGCCAGCGAACTCATGCCGCTGCCGGAAATACCGCAAAATCCTATTTTTGCCATGTGTCGCTCCTTATAAATCGTCCATCAAATTTTCGAGATTGGCATTATTTTCGTTTTTCATAATTTCCAAATTTTTGTAGTTAATCGTGATAAAACTTTTGCCTTCTTCATTCACGGCCACGCGCAAAATGATGCCGAGGTCGTTGTTTTCAAAGGTGGCGTACAGCGAGGCTTTTTCGGCTTGCAGTTCCTTTAAGAAATTAGCCCCGCCTTTCGGATTTTCGTGTGTGACTTCGGTAACGATTTTCTTCTGCTTTTCGCCTTCGCCTTGAATTTCAACCTGTTCTTCGACATAGGTATAAGGGGTGAAAAATTCTTTATCATTGCCGTATTTCTTCTTTAAGGCTTCATAGTATTGCTGATAAAGTTTCAAAACTTTTGAGGCATCGGCCTCGTCTTCTTGCGGTGCGCTTTGGGCGTAAATGCTCCAGAGATGGTCTTGCAGACCGAAAACCGCAATAACCGAAGTGAAAAAGGCGTATCTTTGTTGCGGATTGCTGACCCGATAGCTGCCTTTATAATCTTCGTGTTGTACCGGCTGCAAAATAAAGTCCATCATTTGCATTTCTTCCAAAGTGGCGTCCCAATACAACCCGAAAGGCGCTTTTTGCAGACGGCTGGTGATGTCTTCAATCATGTTCTTTTTACGGTTTTCGATGTATTTTCTTTCATCGAGTTTATGGGCCAATTCTTCCCGTTTACGGGCGCCTTCTTCCAACATTCTTTCTTCGGTTTCGCGCAATTTCAAAACATTCGGCTTTTCGCTCAGCAAATCACGCGCTTTGGCGCGGGAATTGGTCAGTGATTCTTCTTGTTCGATGTAGTGTTCGATAAAATCCGTATCACCGTTTGCGGTCCCGTTCGGTGCACTTTGTGCCGTCAATGTTGCCGGGGATAATATAATCAATATGCTTGCCATAAACAGAAAAAATTTTTTCATCATTATTCCTTTGATAACCGTAAAAAGAAATTGAATACCTTTATTCATTGTTGTATGCTAGCATACAAATACAAATATTTTATTAACCGTGCGTTTTAAAATGGAAAAAGAGAATATACAACAGTTATTGCTGCAAGTCGGGAAAAAGTTGGTTTGTGAACGGGGCGTTGAAGCCTTAACGGCGCGCAAACTTTCGGAGGCTTCCGGCTGTTCGGTGGGGGCTATTTATAACCAGTTTTCCAATATGGACAATTTCGTGGTGGTGTTGAATTATATGACGCTGGATGAATTGTTGCATCAAATTCAACAAATTGAAATGACCGACGATGCCCATGCCGATATGAACAATATTGTGCGTTGTTTCACCCGCTTTGTCGGCGAAAATCAAAATATGTGGTTTATGCTGTATAATTTTTATCTGCGTGCCGAAAAACAGGAATATTCGTTTCTTTATCTGCGTAACGTTGCGAAAATTGTCAATATTGTCAGCGACATTTTGCAGCGGATTTTACCGGATATGGAACGTCCGGAGCGTATTTTATCTTCGCAGATTTTGTGGCTGACGATGTTTGCGCTCAGCCCGTTTTTAACGCGCGAGAATTTCCAAGCTGCTTCTAAAATCAACAGCACATCGGTTTGTCAAATCGTTTTGAATACGTTTGTGGCCGGTTTGACTATTTTGGAAAAGAAAAATTAATGTTATTCTGAAACTGATTGCGGTTCGGTGTTGCGATCAGCCGCATCGTCGGAATTTGTTTCAGACGTGCTTGCGGCCGGTTCTTCGGCGGAATCTTCTTCCAAATCATCTTCTTCAATGATTTCAATTTCTTCATCTTCATCGAAAGAAAATTCATTGGTCATAATCATGTCTTCGGTTTTTGTTTCCGGCATCTCTTCAGAGGACATCTCGCTGATGACATCGCTGAGTTTTTCCGGTTTTTGAGCTTCAGCCACGCCAATCTGCGGGGTGTTATCGGTCAGCACGGACGGGCGATTAAGCA
>JAGCYN010000050.1 GCA_017960745.1 Alphaproteobacteria bacterium
CATTTATTTTTGCAGTAAAGGTACATCGTTACATTTTTGGTTGGAAGAAATGTGGAATAAATATCCGTTAGGTGAAATACTTCTGGTTTGTTCGCTTATATTTGCGTGGTTACGCAAAAATCCGAGATTTTTAGTTAAATAGAAGTTTTTTTTATTTTAATTGTAAGTAAACCGTGCGTTGGGAAGCGTGCGGTTTTTTGCTTGCAATTTAGGTGAATTTCTATAATATAATTTGTGCCGGCGAGAGGTCGTCGGCGGAGTGTAACGGCTCCTTCCACAAAAATAACTCCTCTTTTGGGGAGATGGCTGAATATATTGAATAAGCCATACTGTTTGTGGACAGTCGTTAACTCCCCGCCTTGAAGGAATTTCAGGCGGTTTTTTGTTGGCAATTTTAATACAAAAGAGGCGTTCAAAACGATGTCAAAACAAATCGGAATAGATAAGCAGGCAATGCGCGAGTTCGGACATAATTTATGGCTGGCACGGCAGGAAAAAAATCTGACCATAAAACAACTGAGCAAACAATTAAATCTTCCCGAACATATCATTGATAGTATGGAGGTGGGGCGTTTTGTTCAATACAGTGCACTGCGCCGAATGATGCAATATTATGGTAAAACCGCCCATATCGTGTTTAGGCAGATTCCGTGAAAGCTTTGGTTTTTTCTTTAATTTCAGCGGAAATGCGGGCAGGACGATGGGTGTCTAAATTCAAATTGACGACTTTAAGCTCCAACAAGGTCAGCACTTCGTCGCCGCGAAGGATCGACTGGCGCAACACCATGCTGGCACCGCCGACTTCAACCACTTCCATCGTGACGATTAAATCATCTTCCAAGCGCGCCGAGCCGAGATATTCAATCTGACATGAGCGGACAATAAAGCCGGTGCGTTCTTTTTGCATAACCTCTTTTTGGTTAATTCCCATGGCGCGCAAACATTCCGAACGTGCTCTTTCGGCGTATTTCAGATAGTTGGCGTAATATACCACGCCTTCAGCATCGGTATCTTCAAAATAAACCCGAAGCGGATACATGAAAGTGGCGCCGAAAAATTTGCCGTCAGCCGGTAAGACCTTAGAAGTCATCGTTATTATCCTTGTCTAACAAATCATATTGCTTGCTTGGTTTGGTCGGTATTTTAATACCGAGATACTTATAGCCGAGCGGCGAAATAATACGACCGCGCGGGGTGCGCTGTAAAAAGCCGAGTTTGAGCAAAAACGGTTCAACCACCTCTTCAATGGTGTCGCGTTCTTCCGAGAGCGCTGCCGCCAAGGTGTCGGCACCGACCGGTCCGCCGCCGTAGTTCTTGATAATGCAATTCAAATAACGGCGGTCAAAATTATCTAAACCGAAGTCATCAACATCAAGGCGCTTTAAGGCCATGTCGGAAATGTGCGAATCGATAACTTTTTTATCCGAAACCGCGCCGAAATCGCGTACACGACGCAGCAGACGACCGGCAATACGCGGCGTACCGCGCGAACGTTTGGCAATTTCCATGGCGCCGTCTTCCGAAATTTCAATATTGAGCAAATGCGCGCCGCGCAAAACGATTTTTTTCAAATCTTCATGCGAATAAAAGTCCAGCCGGAGCGGAATGCCGAAGCGCTCGCGCAACGGGGTGGAAAGCAGACCTGAACGCGTGGTGGCACCCACCAAAGTAAACGGTTGCAAGTCAATGCGTACCGAGCGTGCCGACGGCCCTTCGCCGATAATCAAATCAAGCTGAAAATCTTCCATTGCCGAATACAAAACTTCTTCAATTGCCGGATTTAAGCGATGGATTTCATCAATGAACAGCACGTCGTTCTTTTCCAAGTTGGTCAAAATGGCGGCCAAATCGCCGGACTTGGAAATCATCGGTGCCGATGTGGCGCGAAAACCGACGCCGAGTTCATGAGCCACAATGGAAGCAAGCGTGGTTTTACCAAGCCCCGGCGGACCGAACAGTAAAACGTGGTCTAAAGCTTCGCCGCGTTGCTTGGCCGCTTGAATAAAGACTTTAAGATTGTCGCAAACTTCGCGCTGACCGACAAAGTCATCAAGGCTGGTCGGACGCAGACTGACCGGATTGCCGCCGATGTTTTCGTCTTCGGGCTGGGTTTGCGGGCTGACAATACGCGCATCTTCTTTCATCTTTACATATCCTTCTTGGCAAATTCTTTAAGCGTGAGGCGTATAAGCGTTGCGACATCGGCGTCCGGATTGGCGTTCAAAACCTTGTTGGCAACGCGGTAGGCCTCAAGCCGCTGATAACCGAGGTTCATCAAAGCGGAAATCACATCTTCGCTCTTGGAATAATCGGCTTCTGACGGCGCTGCCGGTAACACAACCGGTTCGGCATCGCTGTTTAAAACGTCGGCGCTGTTGGATAAAACCGGAATGGTAACGATTTTATCTTTGAGTTCGGTCACAATGCGTGCCGCCAGTTTCGGCCCGACGCCGTTGGCGCGGCAGAACGATGTTTTATCTTGCGCGCCGATGGCTTGCGCCAATTGTGTCGGCGTTAAAACCGACAAAATACTCAAACATACCTTGGCGCCCACACCCTGAACTTTGGTTAAAGTGTTAAACCATTCTTTTTCCCAAGCATCGGCAAACCCGAACAGCGAAATGCTGTCTTCGCGCACCACCATTTCGGTTAATAAAACGGCCTCATTGCCGACTGCCAATTTACCGAGCGTTTTGGCGGAAGCCGATACCAGATAGCCGACACCGTTGACGTCGATAATGCAGTAATCTTCGGCAACTGTATCGATTATACCGCGTAATTTTGCAATCATCTTATTTTCCTTTGTTGTTGACAGCGTATCTGAAAACGGCGGTATAAGCAAGCATTTTACCGCACTTATGCAAGAACTTTAATAAACAACTTTGCTTAAATATAATCCGCAGGCCGGCGCGCTGACTCCGGCTTTGGTGCGATCGGCGGATTCCAAAATGCGTTTGACGTCTTCGGGCTGTAATTTGCCGCGACCGACTTCCTGTAATGTGCCGACCATATTGCGTACCTGATGATAAATAAACGAGCGGGCTTCAACGGTAAAGATAATTTCATCGCCCTGACGTTCGATATCGAGTTTATCAAGGGTTTTGACCGGACTTTTGGCCTGGCAGCCGGCGCCGCGAAAAGCGCTGAAATCGTGATGACCGAGCAAATATTGCGCGCCTTGTTTCATAGCCTCGACATCAAGCGGAAAAGAAACATTCCAAACACGGTTGGTGCGTAGCGGACTTTGACCGTGGCGATTGAGAATCCGATATATATAGCCGCGCCCTTTGGCGGAAAAACGGGCGTGAAAATCATCGGACACTTTTTCGACCTTATAAACGGCAACCGGTGCTTCCAAATCGCGCAACCAGGCGTTAATTCCTTCTTGGGTTTTATATTCGCTGAAATCGGCATCTAAATCAAAATGCGCCACCTGAGCAAGCGCGTGCACACCGGCGTCGGTGCGTCCGGCGGCGAAAACTTCGGTTTCTTGCCGTGAAAAACCGAAAATCGCGCGTTCAAGATATTCTTGTGCACTCGGTCCTTCTTTTTGTTTTGCCAGCCGACAAGGTTGGTGCCGTCATATTCCACAGTTATTTTGTAACGCATCATTTTTCCTTTTGCTTCAACTTAAAAAAGACGGGACTGAATGTCAAATAAAATCAGCATAAAAAAATATTGAAACAGGTGAGGGTACCTGTTTCAATATCAAAATTCAGAAAGACGGTTTTAGGCGACAGCTTTCTTTGAGGAAGTGCTTTCAGCCTCAGTAGCGCTGACAAAACCTAAACTTTCTTCAATTTCCCAAATAACGCGCAACGCATCCAACGCCTGTTCACCGTTTACGCGCGGGATGGCTTCACCGCGAACACACTTTAAGAAGTGTGTCAATTCGGCCTGCAACGGTTGATTGGTCGGAATAAACAACTGTTCAACACTGCCTTTCAAACCGTAGTTCATCCATTCCGGAATTTCTTCCTGGTTAACATACGGCATACGGCCTTGGGTGTGAACGTTAATGCTCTGATTGATAAAGTCCATATCAATATAGTTGGTGTCGGTGGTTACCGTTAAAGTGCGAACACGTGACTGGGTAATACGGCTGGCGGTAATGTTGGCCGTGGCGCCGTTTTCAAATTCCAGCAACGCGGAAATATAATCTTTACCCATCGGGCTTTCTTCGGTTTTAACCGAGGCGGCCTGAACATGAATAACCGGTGATTTCACCAAAGATTGAATCACTTCCACATCGTGAATCATCAAATCCATCGCCACGTCAACGTCTGTAATACGACCGCTGGCGGCCGACATACGCTGTGCGGTCAGCGAACGAATCTTCGAAGTATCGGAAAGCAAACGTCCCATTTGCTCAACAGCCGGATTAAAACGCTCAATATGACCGACCATCAAAACCACATTGTTGTTTTTGGCGGCGTTAATCAAACGCATACAACCTTCCTCGGTGGTTGCAAGCGGCTTTTCCATCATGCAGTGAATGCCTTTGTTCATAAAGTATTCACCGACATCAGCGTGTGTGATTGAGGTGGTTACAACGCTGACGGCGTCAACGTTGGCGGCAACTTCTTCCATGGAGCTGAATGCTTTAATGCCGAAGGTTTCGGCAGCGGCTTTGGTCGCTTCCGCAGAAACGTCGTACACGCCGACGAGCTCAACACCCTGCATAGATTTATAGGTTTTAATGTGATTTTTTCCCATCACACCGGCGCCGATAACGGCAACTTTTATGGCTTCAGTCATAAACAATCCTTTTATAAAGTTAGCTAACAAATTTTGTCTGTTATATATCACATTTTAAACAATAATTCTTCTAACAATATGTTTCATTTTGTTACAATAGGACGACAATAGCCTGATACAGCGGCTTATCGTGTTGTTGATGAAAATATTTTTAATTTTTTTTGTCAAAAAATGCGTTTTGAATAGAAAATTCCTTGTAATTTCAGCAAAAATATGTTATGTTTGTAATGCGAAAAAAATATCACACGTTGTTCTATTATGAATAAATTATTTGAAGAAATGGTGCAAAGAAATCTTTCTTTGCAATGCAATTCTTCGGGTGTGATACAAAGAATAAATTTATTAATTTTGAGGTCATAACCTCCTTTAAAATCCCTTTTTATGAAAAAGATTGTAAATGGGCTAACTTGCGCTATTATCGCCCTCAGCGCAATGATGGTTTCGTGTGACAACACCGATCTCAACGAGATGGAAACCAAGTCACAGGAAGTTGAGAACAAGCCGGGGAACCCCAGATTGACCTTCAATCCGGTCATTGATGAGGCTACCGTAGATTCTGCCGACGCCAAGTCGACAATTGTCGGAAACGACACTCTTTATGCTATTAAGGCAACCATCTCTGCAGCTGAGTATGAGTACATTATTGAGCGTCAGTACAAGGACCTCAATTATGCCTACTGTAATACCGCAGATCACAAGAACATTGTTGGTTTGGGTACTTCAGATGTAGTCGCAAGCTTCGCTGCTGAGGACGGAAATGTTTATACCGTAACGGTAGACGCACCGATTCTCGGTTGGTATGCTGAGCTTCAAAGGCCATACTGGAAGGTAAAGGATATTAACCTCACATCTCTGCGTAACTATGCTGAGAAGGGAGATACACTTTACACTGAAGTACAGGCACTTGTGCAGTTTACCAGTGAGGGGTTGAGCATGCCGCAGTCCGCTGCCCTTATTTTGAAAGACAGCGTTATGCGCATCATGCTTAATGAGGAGGATGTCATCGTTGGTTATTACTATACCGGTTATCGTGAGCCTAAGAGCGAAACGATTGAAGAGTGTCAGGTTGTGAAGACCAACATTTGGAAGTCCGGTAAGGAAACTGACGAGCCTACTTTCTTGCAGCTTTTGCCGCGCCGTATCGATACAATTGACCTTGGAGAACAAGAGACCACCGATTTCGGTATTTTCAAAACTTCTGACATGAACTTGCAAAAGGGCACGAAGGAGAAGGATACCGAGACCGAGGCCAGCGCTCATTTCAGCATTGAGAAGCGTGTGGATGTTTACAACTCTGTCGTCAGCAATGGCACAAACGTTTTCTATCCCCGCTACACGCTGACTCATCGCGGCTGTACTTTCAGCAATGCGGATACGACCATCGTGTTCCCGATTGCCGATTGGACCATCGCCGAGGTCAGCAATGTTTTGAGCGCCGCTACCGGTAGTATCGCTAACGCCGAGTACAGAAAAATGACCAACAACGTCCGTACAACGTACCTTGAGTACATTCAGGACGCATTTGAGGAAGGAATTCTGTACATTAAGGACACCGAACTGATTGACGAGGGTTGGGATACTGAAAACTCCTGGCTCAAAGTTGTCGGCAAAGATGTTCAGGTTCATGGCGAGTGGGTGGCAAAGTACTCCAAGAGCGATCCGATCGTTACGGAATTTGATACAACTTTTGTCCGCGGTCTTTCCGCCAATACGTGGGAAATTTATACCACAAAGAAGGATAATACCACCGGCAAGAACAGTATCGTTCCGACAAATGCGGATAAGAAGAGCGGCAAGTGGAGCTGGACCGTTGTCAGCAACAAGATTACCGAGGACGTCACTTTTGCTTCCGGAAAGAAGCAGAATATCTACGACGGTACCGAGTATGCCAACATCGGTTTGACGCACAAGGGCAAGAAGCTCGCTTTCAAAAACTACTCCTACGAGTACAGCGAGGGTGAAGTTTCCGGTCCGACCGCATCAGGCAGCAATGAGAAGTACGACATCTTCAAGCAGAACACCAAGGTTACGGCAACTGCCGGCAATAAGCAGATGATTGATGCCACCGCAGTCGGCAACATCTATGTTGAGAAAACTGTGATTCCCGAGGATGATCAGATTGTCGGTCGCCGCTACGAGTGGACACGCGAACCCAAGAGCGATGTGGTTGAGGAAATCATGGTCACGAAGATTAACATCTGGAAGTCCGGCAACGAAACAACAGCCAAGACTTATGCGCAGATGCTTCCTCGCGGCATTGAGACAATCGGTTTGGGCGAGCAGGAAACTTCAAGCTTTGGCGTTTTCATCAGCTCAAACGTTAATCTTGCAAAGGGAACTTCAGGTATTGACTACGAGACGAATGCCAGCAACGGTTTCAGCATGATCGTAAAGCGTGTTGACGTTTACACTTCTAAGGTCAGCAATGGTATCAACAATTTCGAGCCCAAGTACACGCTGACGCACCGCGGCGTCACTTTCAATGACGGAGACACCACAATCGTGTTCCCGATTGTTGATTGGAATGTTACGGAAGCGGGCAACACTTTGAGCGATGCAACAGGTATCATTACTAACGCCGAGTACAAGAGAATGACCAATAAGGTGCGCACCACATACCTCGAGTATGTACAGGACGCATCAGAGGCCGGAACCTTGTATAAGAAGGGTGATGAGGTGACTGAAGGCTGGGATACTGAAAAGTCTTGGATCAAAGTTGTCGGTAAGAATGTCCAGGTTCACGGTGAGTGGTTGCGCAAGCATACCATCGGCGAGGACGAGGTCATCAAGTTCGACTCGACCTTTGTACGCGATTTCTCTGCTAACAAGTGGGAAATCTACACCTCAAAAAAGGACAACACCACGGGTAAGAACAGCGTTGTTCCCACCAACTCGGCTAAGAGTCACGGCTATTGGAGCTGGACTGTTGTCAGCAACAAGGTCACCGAAGATGTAACCTTTGCCTCGGGAACGAAGCAGAACGTTTACAACGGTACCGAGTACGCCGACATTGCGCTGACCTACAAGGGTAAGAAGCTTGCTTTCAAGAATTACAGCTATGAATATAGCGAGGGTTCTGTCTCCGGTCCGACTGCCAACGGCAGCAACGATGACTACGAGATTTTCAAGCAGAATACCAAGGTTAACGCCACCGCTTCAGGCAACCAGACCATCAGCGCTACCGCTGTCGGCACCATCTATGTTGAGAAGGCCGATGAGCTGGTTAACGAGGGCTGGGACACTGAAAAGTCTTGGATCAAAGTGGTTGGAAAGGATGTACAGGTGCATGGCGAGTGGGTTAAGACTTTCACCAAGTCTTCTCCTGTCGTAACCAAGTTCGACTCAACATTCGTTCGCAGTTTGTCTGCCAACACGTGGGAAATCTATACCACGTCTAAGGACAACACCACGGGCGGTAACATGATTGTTCCTTCTACCTCGGCTAAGAGCCACGGTTATTGGAACTGGACGGTTATCAGCAACCGAATTTCCGAAAATGTAACTTTTGCAACGGGAACGAAGCAGAATGTATATGACGGTGTCGAGTATTCTGATATTACGCTCACCTACAAGGGTAAGAAGCTGGCCTTCAAGAACTACTCTTATGAGTATAGCGAAGGTTCTGTCAACGGTCCTACTGCCAACGGCAGCAACGACAGTTATGACATCTACAAGCAGACTACCAAGGTGAACTCTACCGCCTCCGGTAACCAGACCATCAGCGCTACGGCTAACGGAACAATTTATGTTGAGAAGGTTGTTACGCCTCCGTTCTTCCCCTCTGAATATGGAAAGTTCGAGGACGCCAAGTTCAGTGCTACAGTGAATCCGTACGTTGCCAACAGCTGGTATTTCGGTTGCACGATGACCTTTGAAAAGGGTTCGCTTGCATTGCCGATTGATCAGCAGGGCAATCCTGATTGGGATCATATGACATGGTGGCCGAACATTAAGGACGCATCGCTCAACGGTGCTTACTATGTTAACCGCTATGGCAAGTGGTACCCGACCATCGCCAGCGACCAGAATGCCGGCATGGAGTGGAGCTTGTGCTCTGCACAGGGCGGACACGGCCTTTACATTCTTGATTATGCAGGTGCCGACACCTATGGTGATTGGAACTGCAATGACAAGAACGATAAGGGACAGCACACCGTGTTGACAAAGCGTTTCCGTATGGAGAATAACACCTCTACGGGTACTGTTACGTTGTACTTCAACAACGTGAAGACCGGCAGCTGGACTTACGCTAAGTAGTCTGACTATCAAGAGAAGGGGTGTGAACGTGCAAGAAGCGCGCCTCTTTCTCTTTAATATAGGAATAGAATTGCATTAACATTTTTTTGAGCTCTGCCCCTTGTGGCAGGGCTCTTTTTTTATGTAAAAATCATGGATAAAATTTTTTGTCAAATCTGGAAAAAACACTTGCAATTCCGCTAAAAATATGCTAGTTTAGGGATACAAAAATATATATCGTTGTTTTATTATCATCAAATTATTTGAAGAATGGTGCAAAGAATCTTTTCTTTGCAATGCAATTCTTCGGGTTTGGATGAATCAATATATTTCCGTAAAAACGAAACATTATTCACTAACGAGGTCCTAAAAAAACCTCCTTAAAACCCCATTAATACAGTTATGGCAAACAAAACTCTTAAGGGCTTTACTTGCGCAATCATCGCCCTCAGCGCAGCATTTGTATTTACCTCCTGTGATGATACAGACCTGAATGAAATTGGAACCAAGTCTCAGGAAGTTATTGAAAAGCCGGGCAATCCAGACCTGACTTTTAATCCTATCGTTGATGAGGAACCGGTGGATTCAGCCGACGCCAAGTCAACAATCTATGGTGACGATGTAACTTATGGTATCAAGGCAGACATCTCTGCAGCTGAGTATGAGTATGTGATTGAGCGTATTTACAAGAACCTCAACTATGCATACTGCAATACAGCTGAGCACAAGAAGATCATCGGCCTCGGTACGGAGGATGTTGTCGCCAGCTTTGCTGCTGAAGACGGCAACGTTTATACAGTAACAGTTGATGCCCCAATTCTCGGTGAATATGGCGGTTTGCAGCGTCCGTACTGGAAAGTAAAGGATATCAACTTGACATCTCTGCGCAACTATGCAGAACAGGGTGATACTCTTTACACCGAAGTACAGGCACTCGTGCAGTTTACCAGTGTTGGTTTAGACGTCGCTCAGTCAGCTGCTTTAACCTTGAAGGATAGCGTTGTTCGCATTATGGTTGCTGAAGAGGATAAAATTATCGGTCGTCGTTATGACTGGTATCGTGAGCCGAAGAGCGAAACAGTGGAAGAGTGTCAGGTTGTGAAGACGAACATCTGGAAGTCCGGACGTGAGACTGCTGAACCTACATTTATTCAGCTGTTGCCTCGTTCTCTTGCTACCATCAGCTTAGGTGAGCAGGAAACTACCGATTTCGGAACTTTCACCAGCTCTAACACCAATCTTCAGAAAGGTGCCGAGACTGCTGATACCGAGACCACGGCAAGCACATACTTCAGCATCAGAAAGCGTATCGATGTCTATAGCTCTAACGTATCCAACGCCGCAGGTAACGTGTTCTATCCTCAGTATACCCTTACTCACCGCGGTTGCATTTTCAATGACGGAGACACCACTATCGTGTTCCCGATTGTTGATTGGGCAGTTGCAGAGGCAGGTAATGTACTGAGCAATACCACCGGTAGCAAGTCTAACACCGAGTACAAGAAGATGACCAACAATGTGCGCACCACGTACCTCGAGTACATTCAGGACGCATCAGAAGAGGGCATTCTGTACAAGAAGGGTGACGAAGTTACCGAAGGTTGGGACACCGAGAACTCTTGGATTAAGGTTGTTGGCAAGGATGTTATTGTTCATGGTGAGTGGTTGCGTAAGCATACCATCGGTGAGAATGAGGTGATTAAGTTCGACTCCACTTTCGTTCGCGGTCTTTCCGCTAACAAGTGGGAGATTTACACCACTTCTAAGGACAACACCACGGGCAGCAACAGCATCGTGCCTTCTACTTCTGCAAAGAGCCATGGTTATTGGAGCTGGACGGTTGTTAGCAACAAGATTACCGAGAATGTAACTTTTGCAACGGGAACGAAGCAGAATGTTTACGACGGTACCGAGTATGTTAACATCGGTTTGACCTATAAGGGCAAGAAGCTTGCTTTCCGCGACTACTCTTACGAGTACAGCGAGGGTGCAGTTTCCGGTCCGACGGCCAACGGTAGCAACGATGACTATGAGATTTTCAAGCAGACCACCAAGGTGAACGCTACCGCTCAGGGCAACCAGACCATCAGCGCTACAGCCGAGGGAACGATTTATGTTGAGAAAGAGAAGCCGGTTATTCCTCCTTTCTTCCCATCTGAGTATGGTAAGTTTGAGGATGCCAAGTTCTCTGCAACAGTCAATCCTTATGTGGCTAACAGCTGGTACTTCGGTTGCACCATGACCTTCGAGAACGGCTCATTGGCATTGCCTATCGACCAGCAGGGTAATCCTGATTGGGAGCACATGACATGGTGGCCCGGCATTAAGGATGCATCTCTCAATGGTGCATATTATGTCAACCGCTATGGCAAGTGGTACCCAACCATCGCCAGCGACCAGAACGCCGGCATGGAGTGGAGTTTGTGCTCTGCTCAGGGTGGACACGGCCTGTATCTTCTTGACTATGCAGGCGCCGATACATACGGTGACTGGAACTGCAATGACAAGAACGGTAAGGGTCAGCACACGGTTTATACCAACCGTCTGCGCATGGACAACGACAAGGCTAACGGCACCGTTACGTTGTACTTCAACAACGTGAAGACCGGTAGCTGGACTTACGCTAAGTAAGAAGTCCTGCCATCAAGAGAAGGGGTGTGAACGTGCAAGAAGCGCGCCTCTTTCTCTTTAACAAAATGAATAGAATTGCATAAACCATTTAATATGAGCTCTGCCCTTTGCGGCAGGGCTCTTTTTTTATGGCGGCATTTATTTTGAATAACATATTGACCTTTGTGAAAAGTTGGTGTATTTTATGCAAAGTTTTTGATTATACAGAGGAAAAGATGACCGTTTTTACCATACATATTTTTCGTATTATCCCTTAGGGGATGCGGTATCTTTTTTTATCATAAATTTATTCAAATCAATCATCATCAATTTATCAATTTTAGGGTATGAAACATGACGAAATACTATGCTGAAGTCAAGGCAAAACCTGACTTTGTGGAACTTGAAAAAGAAGTTTTGAAGTTTTGGGAAGAAGATAAAACTTTTGAAAAATCCGTGCATAATCGCGACGGCGCGGCGGAATTTGTGTTTTATGACGGACCGCCGTTTGCCAACGGTACACCGCACTACGGGCACATTATGGTCAGTTACGTCAAAGATGTGGTGGCGCGTTTTCAAACCATGAACGGCAAAAAAGTGGAACGTCGTTTGGGCTGGGACTGCCACGGTCTGCCGGCTGAAATGTCTGCCGAAAAACAACTCGGTGTTTCCGGTCGTAAACAAATTGAGGCTTACGGCGTTGAAAAGTTTAATGATTTTTGCCGTAAGGACGTGCTGAAATATTCCGGTATTTGGGTTGAAATGTTCAAGCGTATCGGTCGTTGGGTGGATTTCAATAACGACTATAAAACCATGAATTTGTCGTTTATGGAATCGGTTATCCATAATTTCAAAGCCCTGTATGATAAAGGTTTGGTGTATGAAGATTATCGCGTATTGCCTTATTCTTGGGCGGCGGAAACCCCGCTTTCCAACTTTGAGGTCAACTTGGGTTACCGCGATAAAACCGATAACGCTATTACGATTATGTTTAAGCTGGAAACCGGACAGAAGATTTTGGTCTGGACAACCACGCCGTGGACGTTGCCGTCAAACCTGATGTTGGCGGTCGGTCAAGATATTGATTATGCGGTGATGGAAGAAGACGGACAGGAATATATTATTGCCGTGGCACGTTTGGGCGCCTATAAAAAGCAATTAGAACACGCAACCCAAGTGAAGACCATCAAGGGTTCGGATTTGGTCGGTTTGTCTTATGAACCGATGTTCCCGTATTTCAAACATTTGAAAGCGAAGGGCGCGTTTAAGGTTTTGAGCGGCGAGTTTGTTTCAACCGAAGACGGTACCGGCGTTGTGCATATTGCGCCGGGCTTCGGTCAGGACGACTTTGAGGTTTGCCGCGCGTATGACGAGAGTTTTCCGGTGGTTTGTCCGGTTGATGAGGCCGGTAAATTTACCGCGGAAGTCAGCGATTATGTCGGTCAGCAGGTGTTTGACACCAATGAACCGATTATGCAATGGCTGAAAGAAAACGGCCTGTTGGTTAAAAAAGAACAGTATACGCATACCTATCCGTATTGCTGGCGTACCGATACACCGCTGATTTATAAGGCGATGAGTTCGTGGTTTGTGAAGGTAACCGATTTCCGCGATGAAATGGTGGCTAACAATCAGCAAATTAATTGGATTCCGGGACATATTAAAGACGGTCGTTTCGGCAAGTGGCTGGAAGGTGCGCGCGATTGGTCAATTTCACGCAACCGCTTCTGGGGCACGCCGATTCCGGTATGGAAATCGGATAATCCGCAATTCCCGCGCGTGGATGTTTTGGGTTCGGTTGCCGAAATTCAAGAAAAAGCCGGCGTGACAGTTGATAATTTACATAAGCCGTATATTGATGATGTGGTTTATCCGAATCCGGATGATCCGAGCGGCAAGACCATGATGCGCCGTGTCAGCGATGTGTTCGATTGCTGGTTCGAATCGGGCTCAATGCCGTATGCACAGGTACACTATCCGTTTGAAAATAAAGAATGGTTTGAAAGCCATTTCCCGGCGGACTTTATTGTGGAAGCCATCGATCAAACCCGCGGTTGGTTCTATACTTTGACGGTGTTGTCAACAGCGCTGCATAATCGTCCGGCGTTCAAGAACTGTATTTGTACCGGTTTGTTGATGGCCGAAGGCGGACAAAAACTTTCCAAACGCCTGAAGAACTATCCGGATCCGAATGAAATTTTGGATACCATCGGTTCGGAAGCATTGCGTTGGTTCTTGGTCTCTTCGCCGGTGTTGAAGGGCGGTAACGTGGCTGTTGATAAGGAAGGCAAGGAAATTGCCAAGGCTTCGCGTTCAGCGATGATTCCGCTGTGGAATGCCTTTTATTTCTTTACCTTGTATGCGAATGCTGAAGATTATAAGGCCAAGGAAATCTCTTCTTCAAGCGAAGCGATGGACAACTACATTCTCTCTAAATTAAAGAAGTTGGCTGCCGGTATTAAGCACGGTTTGGAAACCTACGATATTGCCGAATCGTGTGCCGAATTGGCCGGAGTTGTTGAAATTTTGAATAACTGGTATATTCGCCGGACTCGTGAACGTTTCTGGCGCGGCGATGCGCAGGCGTTTGATACGCTGTATACGGTTTTGGTAAATGTTGCCAAGTTGGCAGCGCCGCTGATGCCGTTTATTTGCGAATACATGTATAAGAATTTGACCGGCGGCGAATCGGTACACTTGTGCGATTATCCGACATTGTCGGCAATTAAAGAAGATGCCGTCTTGATGCAGGAAATGGACTTTGTTCAGGACTTGTGCTCAACCGGTAAATTTATCCGCGAAGAAAAGAATGTGCGTAACCGCTTGCCGCTTTCCAGCCTGACGGTTATCGGGGCAACATTGTCGCCGGCATATCAGGAAATCGTCAAAGATGAGCTGAACGTTAAGGAAGTGAAGTTTGATGACAATTTGTCAGCCTATGCCACCAAGAACGTTTATCTTTATACACCGTTGCTGGGCAAGACCTTAGGCAAAGATATGGGTGCGGTGATGGCGGCTTACAAGCAAGGTCAATGGAGCCTCAATGATGACGGTACACTGGCTATCGGCGGACAAACTTTAAGCAAAGATTTGTTTGAAGTGCGTTTGGATATGAAAGACGGTGTTGCCGGTCAGGCGTTTGATAACAACAAGGCTGTGTTAACGATTGATACCAATGTCACCGATGAATTGCGCCGCGAAGGTATGGCGCGCGATTTCGTCCGTATGGTTCAGACGTTGCGCAAAGATAAAGACTTTAATATTTCCGATCGCATTGAGCTGTCATATCAGACAACGGATGGTGAATTGAATAAGGCGCTGGCCGAAAACGAAGAATATATTGCCGAGCAGGTTCTGGCGGTTAAAGTTTTCGATAATTGCAGCAATGGCACCGAAGGCGAAATTGAAGGGGTTAAAGTTTACTTTGATGCCAAAGTGGCTTAATTCTGACCAACAAAGCAAAAAAAATCCTCTCGGCAGAGAGGATTTTTTTATGCATTGAATTGTTAATCAAGAAACTTGGTTAAATCAATATTCCAAATATTATCTTTGGTCGGCATATTTTGCGCGATGTTATCGGCGGCGGCAATACCGCTCAAAATCACATGGTCGATATTGATATATTTATGCAAGCCGTTGCGACCGACCGGATAAAGGTTGGACAACGTGTCCAAATACCGGCGAATCGTGGCAAAATCTTTATAAGCGCCGAAATACGCCGGATAACCTTTTTCTAGTTTGTAGGAAGTTACATCCAAAACATCTTCTTTTTCAATAATGCCGATTTTGCAGCCCTCTTCAACGGCGAGTTGTTCGAATTCCGCCGCCGGCATCGTCCAGATATCGTCGTTATCGCCGCTGAAATATTCAAAAGCAATCCACACATTATCCTGATTTTGCAACAAATACGGCGACCAGTTGTTATACATCTGCATGCGCCCCATTTTAACATCGCTTTCTTGAATATAAACCCAAGTATCCGGCAAAATGTTGTTTACGGTTGCCATTTTGGTGGTGTTTTTAAGCTTCATTTTGTTCAATAAAATGGCGGCAGCGCGGAAGTTACGATACATCAAACCGTCGGCAACATCTTGAACATCTTGCGGCACATCGTTTAACATGCCGATCAGATTTTGTATCGGCAGCGATGAGATGACGTAATCAGCGTGCATTTGTTCAACGGAACCGTCGGCCTTGCGTACGCTGACTGATTCAATTTTACCGTTTTGACTGTGCAGGGCGGTAACGGCACAATTGAAGATAAATTCGCCGCCTTGATTTTTGATTTTTTCCGCCACCTTATCCCATAGTTGACCGGGACCGAGTTTAGGGTATAAAAACGGGTCTTCCGGCTTCGGTTTATGGATAAAAATGTTTTTGAAAAGCGAAATCAAAGTTTCCCAAAAATAAATGCCGCGAATCCGCTCACGTCCCCATTCGGCAGAGATTTCTTTGCATTCGATACCCCAGAGTTTTTCGGTATAATCTTTGAAAAAGGTTTGATATAATTCTTTGCCGAAAGTGTTGATTAAAAAATCTTCGGCGGTTTTCTCGTTTTTAATCGGAAAAGCTTTGGCCTTCACATAGGAAAGAAAAATCTTGGTCATACGTATCGGACCGAGCCCGAAAATCGTGGCAAAATTCAACGATACCGGATAATCAAAAAAGCGCCGCAGATAATAGATACGCGATAATTTGTAGCGTTTAAGCATCACATCATCGATTTTTTCAGGGTCATAATCGGGCGAAATCGGCAATTTCAAGTCGCGATTGATTTTGAGGTCATCGCTTGAAGGCATGGTTTGCAACGGCAAAAATTGCAACCACCATTGTTTGACTTTTTCAAACTTGGTAAAGTAGCGATGGCCGCCGACATCCATCAGATTGCCTTTATAAGGAACCGAAATACACATGCCGCCGACGTGGTCGGTTTTTTCCAATAAAATCGGTTTGATATCGGTTTTTTGCAAGAGTTCAAACGCCGTGGTTAAACCGGCAGGACCGGCACCGATAATCAAAGCGGTTTTTCTTGATTCGGACATTATGACAGGCTCCTTATCATGTTTCAAAAATTCCGATTGCGATTATTGTATAATTCTTTTCGATAATGCGCAAGCAAAAGGCGCGCTGTTACAACATTTTTCAGTCATTTTTTTGACAAAAAATTGTTGCAAGTGCCTTTTTTTTATGTTATGATAAGGCAATTCCTGAATTAGTGTGTTTTAAGTTGTTGTGTTTACAGATTCTGTTTACATTTCCTTTGGCATTACTATATTCGGAAGGTGAGATATCTTTAATCATTTATTTAATCGCTTTTTAGTAGTATGGCCAAAAAAATGTTGATGCTGTGCGTTTTGTTGTGCAGCTTCCTGAGCATGAATGCCCAGGTAAAGGAGAGTTTAATCCTGGTTGAACCAATCGATTCTATCGGTCGTCTCGGTTCTACTCGGCACTTTATCGCATATTGTGCCTCGGGTAAGTTACCAGTCACCGATGTTCTGTTCTACGACAGAATCCGTGGACACGAGCAGGATTACAGAGTGGTTTCAGTCGTTATCGACAAGGAAATCTGCCAAAGAACACTCTGTCTCTTCAAAAAAATTAACGTGGCAGATCTGGTTGTGAAGGGTGTTACCAGTAAAGAAAACACTCAGGTTGTCGTTAATTTCACCGATGGCTCATCTTGGGAAACTTCAGACCTCTCATGGCTTGAAGCTCTACCAGGTCAGAAAGTTCATCGTACATTCGTTGACGGCGAGACCTATACCTTCAACCGTTGCATCAGTGATGGTGAAGTGGATCAGGAGGTTTACTACAGTGTGATGGCTCAGAATTGAATTAGTCGTCGGATGTAATGAACCCTCTGCTCATTCAAGCCCTGCTTTTCGTGTGAACGAACGAGCGGGGCTTCCCATTTTTAAAACGAAAAAAAATATCCCATAACAGCTGCCGCCGTTATGGGATAAGGAGAACGATTATAATTTGATAATCTTATTTGCCGTTCAAAATTGCCTGAAACAGTTCATGCACACTCGGAATATGATTGTGTGCATACAGCGGATCCAAGGCAAAACGATAAACGTTGTGGCCGGCAAAAGCCAAATTGTTCTGAATATCGCCGCCGTGACCGATACTCATCAACGTTTTGTGAATACAATAGGTACGCGGATCCGGAATTTTGCCAGTACTGCCTTTTTCGCGAGACCAACCCGAAAATTGGCATTGCGATAAACAACCGACGCATTCGGCGCGTGCTTTTTGAATATCCAACCATTCATCCGGTGTTAAGAAGACCAATGTCGAATCCGGTGTTTCTTTAATCATGCTGTAACCGAGATTGCGCTGTTCTTCAACTTTGGCTTTATCGGCCGGGTTGATGTAAACGGCTTTGAGCGGCGAAATCGGCAACAACAACGTTAATTCGTCGGTTGCGCTGTCGCTGTACGGAATTTCAGCCTTTTTGCGGCGCATCAGGTTGCTTAAAAACTGATTTTTAATGGCCGACGAGAAAAAGCCGGTCGGGCTGAATTTTTGCAAAATTACATCGCCCTTTTTGGTGTTCAGCATCAAGCGCTTCCAAGCGTCGCTGATCGGGCTTTCTTTGGTAATCATCGGACGGGTGCCGAATTGGAAAGCAACGTTACCGAGTTCCGGATTGTCAATATAATCTTGCCAGTCGCTTAAGCTCCATACGCCGCCGGCGATAATAATCGGCAAATCCGGCAAACCGATTTCGGTTAAGGTTTTGCGTAAAGCGACCAAACGCTCGTAAGGACGTTCCGGTTGCAGCGGGTTTTCGGCATTCGAAAGGCCGTTGTGACCGCCCGCAAGCCACGGGTCCTCATACACAACACCGCCCAGATAATGCGCATAATGGCTGAAAGAACGCTTCCATAAAATGGCCATGGCGCGGGCTGAAGAAACAATCGGATAGTAATAAACGTTGTGCTCAGCGGCAATTGCGCCCAAGTTATACGGCAAACCAGCACCGCAGGTAACACCGTGTATCAAACCTTTTGTGCCTTCCAACACGCGAATAATCACTTCTTGCGAATCGGCCATTTCCCACAGCATGTTGATGTGAATGCGACCGTTATTGCCGGCAATATCATGCGCAATTTGGGCTTGAGAAATGCCGCCCTTAATGGCGTATTCAACCATCTCACGATGGCGCTTTTCGCGGATTTTTTCATGAAAAATTTCCGGAATAATCGAACCGCTGAAATCAATTTCGGTCGGACTGACCATCGAAATGGTGCCGACACCGCCTTCTTTGGCCCAAGAACCCGAACTTTTACCATCGGTGCCGTTAATACCTTTGCCGCCTTCAATCAGCGGATAAACCATGGCACCGGATATATTTATTTTGCTTAATGATTTCATCTTGCACTCCTCACAGAATCTCACCCGAATAATATAAACACTCTTTTGTAAATTGAAAAGTAGGCACTTTTAAGGTGCTTAATTTCCTCAAGGATACTAATGGGGCTTTTGAGGCTATTCTTCCAGCTTAAAAATATCTAACGGCAAGCCGTTAAGGGCGATAAATGCTATAAAAAAGCAGATGTAGGCATAAATTTGCAACATTTGTAAAATATTTTGCACTTTGGTGTTTTTCGGCAGGTGTTTTTCGGTAAACGGAATAAAGCGATTGACCGCCGAAATGCCTAAAATAATCACAATGATTTGTGCGAAAATGCCGGTTTTATGCAGACTTTCTTTAAACGGCAGCAGCAATTTGTATAAAAACGTAAAAAACAAAACATACAGACACAACATGGCGTAAATGCTGCGATGCACCATATCGTTGCGCCGTTCTTCGCGGCGTTTTTTCTTGGCCAGATTTTCGGTTGCCAGCGATTTGATATCCAAACCGCGTACGGTTTTCGGTTCGGCCTGTTGTTTTTTATAATCTTCAAGTCGTTCTTTAATTTTTTCTGCCGCGATACATAAACCGCAACCTTTGGAGGTAAAGTAGTAGTGATTTTTATCTTTTTTGCAAACTTTTAAGTGTTTGTAGATGTTTTCCAACTGACTTTGCCATTCTAAAGCCGACGGGCGTTCGTTGCCTTTGGTAAAGGCACGCTCAAACATGTTCATGGTATTTTTATCAAAATAGTCATGAATGCTGTACGGGTGCGGCGCCTGATAAATGTCCGGCCAAATGCCGTAAGCGTAGTGATAGGCGGCAATACGCTCTTGCAAAGAAAGCATTTGTTCGTTTTTGCGCGGGGTGCCCGAAAACGGATGAATTCCCTCATTCAACAACTTAAAGATAATCACCGCCAACGCAAACTTATCCTGTTCTTCGCCCATTTCCTCGCAGCTTTGCTGCATGCCTTCCGGATATATATATTCCTCGCTGACGTATTCTGCCGGATAGCGGTTGTTGTTTTCGCCTTTAATCGAAAAACCGTCGCAGTCGAACAGCGCCACCAACATGGTTTTTTTATAAATCGACACGTTGGACGGCTTCAAATCAACAATATAGTGACCGCAGGCGTGCAACGCCGCCACCACCGAAGTGATGTTATAAGCGGCAATCACGCGGTCTTTGTAGCGTTCGGTAATGCCCAACTTTTGGCGCACTGCTTTTTGCATCAAATGATCGAGCGAAATGGCTTCATCGGTGTCAATCAGCGGCATCAGATAACCGACGCAGTAACCCTCCGTATCTTCCAACAGGGCGGTCGGCCACGCAATTTGAATATATTTTTTGTTTTTATTGGTAATTTCAGGAATATTCGGGCGGTTTTGCAACATCGCCTCAAGTTTTTTACGATTGGTTTCGCTTTTGTTGCGGTCATGGAAGATTTTGGCAACGCTTTCCGGATGGGTGGCATCGGTATAAATTTTGCCGGCGGCACCGCCTTTGTTGAGCAACTTTCCGAGCGTGACGGTTTCATGATGACCGTCGGGATAAAGTGCCAAATATTTCTGTTGTTCCGGTGTCATAGCTTCGCCCATAAAATTGTTTTATCATCCGCATTCAGGCGTTGTGCCTTGCTGTCGTTTAAAGTGTTATACAGCGCTTTGGCCGCGTAAGTTTTGCGCTTTTCCTGTTCCAGATACTCCGCAATCGGAATGAAAAATTGCTGCCGAATCTGATAAAAATCGTCCGAAAAAACAAAGCCGGTAACGCCGTCGGTCATCAGCATAAAACGGTCAACATCGGT
This sequence comes from Alphaproteobacteria bacterium, assembly GCA_017960745.1. Classification (GTDB taxonomy): domain Bacteria; phylum Pseudomonadota; class Alphaproteobacteria; order RF32; family CAG-239; genus RUG410. The sequence continues at coordinate 20,781 of JAGCYN010000050.1, forward strand.
AAAATCGGTAAAACGCAGGCAGTCCTGCCAGTCGCTCATGGTATAAAAAAAGGTTTCGCATGAAAAGGCGCCGTTTGCCGGTTCTGAGATAATAAAATTGTCATAACAACCTTGTTTGAAGGCAATGCAGGCGCCGTCGCCGATGTGGAAAAACAAACCTTTGCCCTGATAATAAAAAGCACCGACCACCGTGGCGGAAAAATTGATTAAATCTTTTTCAGTCTTGCTTTTGTTTAAACGATGCCATATCAATTTTTGCCGTGCATTTTCAATGGCCTGCATGATATCTTGTTTGATGTTTTGGTGGGTGGAACGGGTAAGGGTGTCGCAGAGCGTGTTGCAAATTGTGCGGGCGCCGATTTTGCTGTAACGCGCCGAGCCGGCACCATCGGAAACCACGGCAATCAACCGGCCGTTTGACATTTTAGAGGCGCAAAAATCCTGACACGGCAAGTTTTTCATCTGATGCAAGGCACCTTTGATGCTGGCAGACAGAACTTGTATACGTTTTTTTTGAGCCATCTTTTTTTACTTTTCGTTCCAATCGGTAATGTCATCAAGATAATTGTTGGCGTTCGGGGCAGCCTTGGAAATACAGGAAACACTGCGGCTGAGCCATAAGAAAAATTCGGTGAATTTCAAACCGGTCAAACGCTTCGGCGGCAACATGGAAAACTTGGCCAGTTTATCCAAATTAGCGCCTTGTGTGCCGATGGCGTGAATTACAACTTTTTTGTTTTTTTGCGCATAGCGGCACAGTTCGGCCGAATCTTCCCAACCGTAATCGGTCGGTTCGCCGTCGCTGATTAAAAATATCCACGGACGCTTAGAGGTAATGCCGCAGCTGTCATATAAGCATTTTTGCTCTTCAATTTTCTGCAAGGCCGTTTCCATCGCTTTGCCAAGCGGGGTTAAACCGCCGGCTTCCATGGTCGGTGCCGAAAAATTCATGGCATCGGTCCAGTCCGACGAAATTTGCACTTCATCTTTGCCGAAGGCTTTAATAATTAAAATCTGCACACGAGAACTGGCATCAATATCTTCTTTTAATTCTTTTTCCAATGCCTGCAGACCGGAATTTAATTGTTTAATCGGCTCACCGCGCATGGAACCGGAACAATCCAACACCAACACACAAGGTGTACGCTCATTGGCGTTATCGGCAAATTCAACATATGGGATTCTTTCAACAGTTGTTTTTTCAGCCATAACTTACTCCTAGTGCTGCGGATATTGATGCGGAAAACCGCTGCTTTCAATCGGCGACGGCTCGGAATAACGGCCGCACGAGCTTAAATTAACGGCACATAGCCCCAAAACGGTGATCAACAGAAATATTTTTTGCAGTTTTTTCATTTATTAACCTTTTTTTTGATGTCTTGACTTTATATATCACATTAAGAGCCAAAGTGAAAAGATAATTTACATTTATAACAGAAAGTTGTTAATGAATGAATAAGATTTTACAAATCGTCGGTATTGTTTTGCTGTTGATAACAATTGCGTTTTCGGCACAGGCAAAGTTGAATATATTTCCGCAGCCGCGCTATATTCCGCCGCTTAATTTTTATGGTTCAGACGGTAAAACGTATCAACTGGCGGATTTTAAGGCCGATTTGTTGCTGGCAGTTATTTGGTCGCGTTCATGCGGTCCATGCATCAGCGAGATGAAGAATTTGAACGCGTTTGCCAAGAGGGTTAAACATCGCGGCATCGAAGTTATTTTAATTTCGCCGGAAAAAGAGTGGAAAACGGCCGATGAAAGACGCCTGTTTATGAAAAGAATCGGCGCCCCGGATTTGACAACTTATCTGGATCGTAAGGGTAGCTTTTTTAACGGCATGGGGCTTCGCGTTACACCGACAGTTATTGTGGTTAACAGCAAAAACGAAGAAGTCGGACAAATTACCGGGGTGGTCAGATGGGATGATGCCGATGTTGAACGCTATATGATTAAACTGCGCAAAAAAGTTTTACAGCAGCTTGACGAGAGCGAAACCGCCGATCAGCAAAACTAAAAACAACACGGAAAGCCAACCGAGATTCTTTTCGATGAATGTGCGCATACTTTCGCCCCAGACTTTGAGCAGCCATGCAATCAGGAAAAAGCGCATGCCGCGGGCAATGATCGAGGCAATGGTAAACACAATTAAATTCAGGTGAACGACGCCGCTGGCGATGGTAATGATTTTGTACGGGAACGGCGTGATGCCGGCGCCGAAAACAATCCACGCACCGTATTCTTCATAGAGATTTTTGAAAGAATTGAATTTTTCCAAATAGCCGTAGAAATTAAGCAACGGTTCGGCAATCAGTTGGAAGAAATAAACACCGATAATGTAGCCGAAATAGGCTCCGATAACGCTTGAAACCGTACAAACTGCGGCAATTTTCCATGCTTTCTGCGGCGTGGCTAAAATCATCGGAATCAGCATAATATCCGGCGGAATCGGGAAAAAAGAGCTTTCAATAAAAGAAATAACCGCCAGCCAATATAAGGCATATTTGCTTTCTGAAAGGTGTATAACCGAATCGTAAATTTTGCGCACAAAGCCGGTGAAAGTCATCTTGTTCCTCGTCCCAATCAAGTTTGAGGCGATACTAATGCAAAAAAGCTTCAATTTCAGCAATATCTTGCTGTCTATCCACATAAAAAATGCGATTGTGCTGCAGATTATGGCGTTCCAGAATAAAAGGCAGACTGTATTCGATACAAACAATATCGGGAGTGTTTTTGCTTAAATACAGATTGGCGGCATAACCGTTGTGCGTTTCAAAAAAATTGTATCCGCGTTGGCGTAATTGACGACTGACGGGATTCGGAAGCGCGGTCAGGGTATCTAACAACAGTACTTGATGTTGTTTATGCCCGATGCAATAGCTGTCAATAATGTCAATGAATTGCCGGTCATCAAAAGGCGCGGTTAAGTAGTGGGCAATATAGCGATTTGGAACAAAGTTTTCATGATGCGGGTTTAAAACAATAACCGGATAAGTAATTTCATCTTTGGCTGCCAAACACTCTAAGGCCGAGGCCGTTTGTTGCGGATTGTCGCCCAAATTGAAAATCATGATTTCGGGCGGAATTTCAGCGGCGTATTGTGTCAGTTTATAAATGTTATCGGTGCCGAACATCTGTAAATCGCGCAGCGCAAAAAAATCTTTGTACGCGCGCAGTTGTGCCGCTTTGCCATCATAAACGAAAATTTGCCCTTGGTCAAAAGCCATCAAATATTTCCCCCAGCC
>JAGCYN010000007.1 GCA_017960745.1 Alphaproteobacteria bacterium
AAATCGTGAATAATGATGTACGCATCGCTTTCTCCTTTCATCAACAATTTCGGATAAGCTACACCATTTGCGGCGGTTGTGTCAACCCCAAAAAAGCGGCTGTTTTTCTGGTTATTCGAGGTTATGACGTATAATCAAACAGTTATATTTTGATGAAAATTTTCTAATATATTTTGAACGGCTTTGAAGTCTGACGGTGTAATTTTACAGGTTTGAAGCTCGCCGAGCAAATAGGCATCGTATTGATGTTCAAAAAACAGTTGTTTGGTGCGGCGATAATTAAAATCATAAATCCACGATAACACCATCAATACGCGGTCGGCATAGGTTTTGAGATTGGTGTAATCAACGGTTTGTTCGGCGAAAAATTGCTCTTTCGGAAGTGCGGAAAACGGACCGATAACAGCTTCCGGCGACAGTTGCTTATAAAAAGCGTCCTGCCGAAGATGATGCTGTGCTTTTTGAACTCTTAAATTGGCCAATTTGTCGGCATCACGCACCAAATACAAAATTTTCTTGATTTCATCTGCTTGTTCCGGCGGCAATTTTTCAATTTCATGCCACATCGGTGATTGCTTGACTTCGGACATCATTTTACCGTGGTAGCGTACGGCAAACAGAATGCGCAAATCGTTATACGGTGGTGAGTTTTGCAGAATTTCGTAACCGATCAAACCGTGGTCGTATGTATTTGACAGGGCACTTAATTCATGTTGAGCCAACTCGGATTCATAGCGTCTGATGTTTTCTTCAAAGCGGCCGATATCGTGAAACAAAAGGGCTCGTTGTGCCTGAATTTTAAAATCAGCGCTGACATTTGCCAATTCCGGCGTATCTTGCAACAGCTCTTGTCCGGCGTGTAAAACATCTATGGAATGACGGTATTTATGATTATTGGCTTCAAAATAAAACGAATCATGCGGTATTTTTGCCGCTGCCTGCCGATAATGTTTTTTCAGTTCCGTCAGTTCCATTTTCATCAAAGAATCACCTCTGTCTGCAGTTTAATTTTTCTGTTCTTAAAATATATTTAATGATGTCCGAGAACATACTTGCGTTTTTCGGCATAATGGTATATTTCTTTAGAAAATATTAAGGATAATGATTTTTAATGTAAAAAGTGCAATTTATAAGGAAAAATCCATGGAAAATAATTTGGTAAAAGACTCTCTGGTTCCGGTGGTGATTGAACAAACGCCGAAAGGGGAACGTTCGTATGATATTTTTTCGCGTTTGTTAAAAGAAAGAATTATCTTTCTGACTGGCGAAGTTAATGATGAAGTTTCCGCGTTGGTATGTGCGCAACTGCTGTTTTTGGAAGCGGAAAATCCGAAAAAAGATATTTGCCTTTACATCAATTCGCCGGGCGGGGTGGTTACTTCGGGTATGGCGATTTATGATACGATGAAATATATTTCATGCGATGTGGCAACCATCTGTATCGGTCAGGCTTGTTCAATGGGTTCGTTCCTGCTTGCCGGCGGTAAGAAGGGCAAACGTTATGCATTGCCGAATTCTCAGATTATGATCCATCAGCCGTCGGGCGGTGCCAAAGGTCAGGCTGCCGATATTGAAATTCAGGCCAAGTTGATTTTGGATTTAAGAAAACGTTTGAACGCCATTTATGCTCAAAATACCGGTCAGAAAATCGCCGTCATTGAAAAAGCAATGGATCGCGATAATTTTATGACACCGGAAGAAGCCTTGAAGTTTGGTTTGATTGACCATATTATTGAAAATCGCGCAGATGTAAAGTAGGTGTGAGATGAGTGAAAAAGATGATGAAATTTTGCATTGTTCGTTTTGCGGCAAGAGTCAGAAAGAAGTTAAAAAGCTGATTGCCGGACGCGGCGTGTATATTTGTGACGAGTGTATTGATGTTTGCCACACCATTATTGAAGAGGGTTTGGCCGAACTTGAAGAACAAAATATCGAAACCGGTAGCACATTAACCGAAGATTTGCCGACACCGTCGAAAATTAAAGCCTTTTTAGACGAGTATGTTATCGGTCAGGATTATGCCAAAAAAGTTTTGGCCGTTGCCGTGTACAATCATTATAAACGTTTGAATAACCCGAAAAAAGATGAAGTTGAAATTGCCAAATCAAACGTCATTCTTATCGGTTCAACCGGTTGCGGTAAAACACTTTTGGCGCAAACATTGGCTAAAATTTTGAATGTGCCGTTTGCCATTGCCGATGCCACCACGCTGACTGAGGCCGGTTATGTTGGCGAAGATGTTGAAAATATTGTTTTGAAACTGGTGCAAAATGCCAATTATGACATCGAAAAGGCGCAACGCGGCATTATTTACATTGATGAGATTGATAAAATTTCGCGCAAGGGCGATGGTCCGTCGATTACTCGTGATGTGTCAGGTGAGGGCGTGCAACAAGCTTTGTTGAAAATTGTTGAAGGTACCGTTGCGAATGTGCCGCCGCAGGGCGGTCGTAAGCACCCGCAACAAGAGTTTTTGCACGTTGATACCAAAAACATTCTGTTTATTTGCGGCGGGGCGTTTGCCGGTTTGGAAAAAATCGTTGAAAAGCATGGCAGTGAAAGCAGCAATTCCATCGGTTTCGGTGCCAAGGTCGGTAAGGATGAAAAGAGTGTCGGTCAAATTTTGAAAGACGTTCGACCGGAAGATTTGATTAAGTACGGCTTAATTCCGGAATTTACCGGTCGTGTTCCGGTGATTGCAACACTTGATGATTTAGATGAAGAAGCGTTGATTAAAGTATTGACAGAACCGAAAAATGCTCTGGTAACACAATACCGTTCACTGTTTGATATGGATGATGTCAAGCTGACCATTAACACAAAGGCTCTTCATGCAATCGCCAAGTTAGCGATTGAGCGTAAAACCGGTGCTCGCGGTCTGCGCGCCATCATGGAAGAAATTTTGATGGAATGGATGTATGAGCTGCCGGATAAAAAGGATGTTGCCGAAATCGTTATTGATGAAAAAGCTGTCAGGGGTGAAACAAAACCGAAACTGATTAAAAGAGCTGAGATGAAGAAATCGGCATAATCTTCTGTTATTGCATAACAAAAACTCCGTTTTGTAACGGAGTTTTTTTGTTTGAAACAATCTATAGAACTTCCAAGCGATGGTGCTATCATTAAGTCATTGCAAGTTGTTTATCTGCGGTCGGATACGTTA
>JAGCYN010000051.1 GCA_017960745.1 Alphaproteobacteria bacterium
GACGGGGCGCGACAGCGGTATAGTCAGCGAAAAACTGTTAAAACTTAAAAACAGAAAAAAGGATATTTTTAAATGAACGTTTTCGTTTTTATCTGGAAATATTTGCGCAAAACCAAGCTGATGGCCGGCATTATCCTGCTGGCTTTGGTGATGCGCAGTATTACCGATAGAGCTGAGACGTGGGCAATGGCCCAAATTATCGGCATTTTGCCGCAATATACGGAAAACGCCGCCGTCATTCATCAGATTGTCAAGTATTTAGTGTTGTTAACGTTTTTAATGCTGCTCGGCAACGGCGTCAATTTTGTTTGGCGCTACACCAACGGTCGGTTTTTACCGTATTTTTGCAGTTTGATTTACAAAGATATTTTTATTGCCGTGCATCACCACTCGATTCGTTTTTTCAATGAAGAAATGGCCGGTAAAATTGCCTCCAAAACCAAAAATATCGTATCCGGTATTAAAGACATCGAAGCGCAAGTTGTTTTCGGGTTAATTCGGCCGGTGGTCGGTATTCTGACAACTTTGCTTTTGGTTTTTAACGCCGATGTTCAGCTGGGCTTTATCATTGCCGTTTTGAATTTGATTTTTATTGCTTTGCTTGTGATGATTCGTCGGCGGATCGGTTCTTGGGCAGAAAAAAGAGCACGCTTTTCCGCCGAAACCGATGGTGTTTTTATTGACACCATCACCAATTCTGATTTGGTGAAAAGTTTTGCCAACTACTTTTATGAAAAGCGTCGTTTTTACCGCATTTTGAAAACGGCGGTACGCTCCGAGCAGGCAGAACGGCAGAAAGACGCGGTGTTTGACTGGGAAGGCAATTTGGTGTTCCGGTTGACTTATCTTTTGTCGTGTATCAGCATATTTTATCATTGGTATTTGGGGCGTTTGGATTTGGCCGGCGTTGTTTTGTGCACTTCTTTGATGTACGGTTTGGTGATGGAAGTTACCAATATCGGCTTTTTTGCCGGCGAATTTTCGCAAGCCTACGGACAGGTTAAAGACGGCTTAACGCTGATTTTCAGCCCATGTACGGTGGTTGACAGCGATAATGCACGGTTGTTGAAAATGCGCGGCAAAGCCATCAATTTTGCTTCGATCAGTTATCATTATCCCAACAAAAGCAACCTGTTTAACAAGTTTAATTTGCATATTAAATCCGGTGAAAAAGTCGGTTTAGTCGGACATTCCGGCAGCGGTAAATCAACGCTGATAAAACTTTTGGTGCGCTATTATGACGTGGACAGCGGCAAAATTACGGTCGGCGGGGTTAACATTAAAGAGGTCAAACAGGAAAGTTTGCGCGCTAAAATCGCCGTTATTCCGCAAGATACGACGCTGTTTAACCGCACAATTATGGAAAATATACGTTACGGTAACGTGAACGCCACGGATGAGGAAGTGATTAAAGCGGCCAAATTGGCTTATGCCGATGAATTTATCCGCCAATTGCCGCAGGGCTACGACAGTAAAGTCGGCGAGCGCGGCGTGATGCTTTCCGGTGGTGAACGGCAGCGTGTTGCGATTGCTCGCGCTATTTTGAAAGATGCGCCGATTCTGATTTTGGATGAGGCAACGTCGGCGCTGGACAGCCAAAGTGAGTATTATATTCAGAAATCGCTCAAAAAATTGATGAAAGGGAAAACCGTGATTGCAATTGCACACCGGTTATCAACACTTAAAGAAATGGATCGTCTGGTGGTTATGTCTGAGGGCAAAATCGTGGAAGAGGGCGCTCATGATGAATTGCTGAAAAATCGCGGCCACTATTATGATTTCTATCAACTGCAGAGCTTAAATAAATAATACTTGCAAAAATTTTGAATCGTCCTATATTCAAGCCAGTTAAATTTTATTTGAGGAGAAAAATATGCCTTTAGTTTCAATGCGTCAGATTCTTGACCATGCGGCAGAACACAACTACGGTGTTCCGGCGTTTAACATTAACAATATGGAACAAATTATCGCTATTTTGCAAGCGGCTAAAAAAGTTAATGCTCCGGTCATTATTCAAACATCGACCGGTGCACGCAAATATGCCGGCGATCCGATGATTCGCCACATGATTGCCGCCGCGATTGAAATGTATCCGGAATTGCCGATTTGTTTGCATCAGGATCATGGTTCAAGTGTTAATATTTGCCAATCTGCCATTGTAAACGGCTATTCTTCCGTGATGATGGACGGCTCGTTGGAAGCTGACGGCAAAACACCTTCTTCTTTTGAATATAATGTTCGCGTAACGCAAGAAGTTGTGGCTCGTGCACATGCTGTCGGTGCTTCGGTTGAAGGCGAGCTCGGTGTTATTGGCTCTTTGGAAACCGGTAAGGCTGACAAAGAAGATGGTATCGGTGCCGAAGGTCAGTTGGATAAAAAACGTTTGGTAACTGATCCGGATGAAGCTGCCGAATTCGTTCGTTTAACTCATTTGGACGCTTTGGCGGTTGCCGTCGGTACATCGCACGGTGCTTATAAATTTACTCGCAAGCCGGACGGCGACATTTTGGCTATTGATGTGATTGAAAAGATTCATGCCAAATTGCCGAACACCCACCTGGTGATGCATGGTTCCTCTTCCGTACCGCAAGAATTGCAAGATTTAATTAACGCTTACGGCGGTCAAATTCCGCAAACATTCGGCGTTCCGGTAGAAGAAATTGTTCGCGGTATTAAATCCGGCGTACGCAAAGTTAACGTTGATACCGACTTGCGTATGGCCATGACCGGTGCGATTCGCCGCTTGTTCAACGAAAAACCGTCGGAATTCGATCCGCGTAAATATTTGAAACCGGCTATTGAAGCCATGCAGAAAGAATGTGAAGATCGCTATATCGCATTCGGTGCTGCCGGTCATGCCGATCAAATTAAGGCAATTAAGTTGTCTGATATGGCAAAACGTTATGCCGACGGTGAAATTTAATTTCATGATACAATAAAAAAAAGGAGGCTCGGTTCGAGCCTCCTTTTTTTATATTCGATTAACAGGCAAATTCATCCAACTCATCAATAGCTTTATCAATCAACTGACTTTTGTCGGCGTTTTGCAAATAGTTGCAGATGGCTTTTTGCGCCAGCGAAGCCGAACGTCGTCCGGCCAGCGCGCTGATTTCCTGTTGCGCTGAGAGTGTTTGCGCCTCTAAGTGCCGCGTTAAATCTCTTTCTTTGGTTTTGAAACGGCTTTTCATCTGGGCGGTTTCATAATTTCGCAAGTTTTGCAAATGCAGTTGCGTTTGCTCAATCATTGATGCGATTTCGTCGTCCACATGACAACAACGGCGCTGATAATCGGCCAGTAAAACTTGGGCATCATCGCGCAGTTTGACAGCTTCGTTCAAATTATCGGACACTTTTTGAATTCGTTGCCGCAAGAAATTGCCGCCAATCCGTATAATCGGTTTTAGCAGCAATAAAACGCATAAAATAAAGGCGATACCAATCCAAAATTCCACTTCCGTATAAAACGGTTCAAGCGGTGCAGATACCGGGGTGACCGTCGTGGTATCAAAAACTTGTTTGACGTTCTCGGCCGCGTCAATAATGACGTTTTGGGTTGCATCAATCAATTCGTTTCGTGACGGCGTGCTTTCAACGGTCGGCATAACGGCCGGCGTGGAGGCACCGGATAGCAGCTCATCAACAGGAATGTCAACCAATTCTTCATCCATGCTGCTTATCCTTTTGTCCGGCGTTTATGATATCTTGACGTGTAATTTGCGCAAAACCGAGCTTTTTAACAATAGCCAAAGCCATGTCATAAGACATATTTTCAATTTGCTTGGTTGTTTGTTTTTTTTCTTTGAGCAAGGCCTGTTCCCGTTCGGCGATTTCCTGATTTAATTCTTCCATCATCTTGCGCTGCGTTTGTTCCATCTGAGCCTGTAACTCAGCTTTTCCTTCGGCCAGCGTAATGCTGACATTCTGGTTGGCCCGGCTGAGCGCCGATTGATACGATTCCAAAATTTCTTTGGCCTGATTATTTAATTTTTCGGCTTTTTGCACATAATCGCTGATTTTGCGTTTGCGTTGCTCAATAATATCCGTTAATTTCGGGGTAATGAACACAGACAACAACCCCCAAAGTGTGCAAAAACACACAATGAGCCAAAAAGCTTGCGAGAGATAGGTCGCCGTGTCCAGTTGTGGCATTATTTAATAACTTTCATAATCATAAATGCAACCAACAACATATACAGCGCAACGGCTTCAATAGAACCCATGCCGACAAATCCGAAAAGGGAAACATCTTTTCGAGCTTGCGGGTTGCGGCACACGGCTTCAATTAAAGTTGACCACATTTTAGCCAAGCCCCAAGCGGCAGCCATCATAGATAAAGTACAAATTGCCATGGCAATAAGAGCCGCATCTTTATTTTGCAAAATTTCTTCCATCTTTAATCCTTTCAAAATTTATAGTTATGACTATTCCTCATCGCTGATTGCCAAATTTAGATAAACACAGCTGAGTACCGTATAGATATAAGCTTGCAATAAAGCGATGAACATTTCAAACATAATGATACACATATCCGCAAGTAAAGGGATGAAGCCGAGGAGCTTTAACGTAATGATGAAAGCGCCCAGCGTTTTAAGAATAATGTGTCCGACCGACATATTGACCACCAAACGAATAGTCAGACTGAACGGTTTTGACAACAACGATATAATTTCTACCGGCACCATCAGCGGCGCCATCACCCAAGGCAAACCTTTCGGGCAAAAAGTGTAGAGATAAGCAAAGCCGCGTCGTTTGATGCCGCAATAAATATTCAGCAATAAACAAAAAATAGAAAGTGTGCCGACGGCGGCGATATGGGATGTGAAAGTAAAACTGTAAGGGAATAAACCTAAAAGATTACCGACGGCAATAAAGGTAAAAAGCGCAAAGACAAACGAGAAATATTTCATTCCTTCTTTGCCGAGAGTGTCGTTGATAATCCCCGCCACAAAATCATAAACGGACTCGGAAAAAGCTTGTTTCATTGTCGGAACAATTTGCCGTTTGCGTAAACACAGCGCCATGACGGCAAAAACCAGCAAAACCGTAATGACCATACATAAAGATGAGTTGGTAAAAGAAATATCCATACCGCGGACATGAAACGGTATGATTTCTTTTATGGCAAATTGGTCAAACGGATCTTCCATCTCAATTACTCTTTAATTCTTTTCTCAATATCCGTACCGGCCCGATACATGGCTCGTACACCGGCAACGCAACCGCACAGCAACATAACAACCGTTAAAAACGGCTCGGTGCCGAACCAATCGTCTGCCGTATAACCGATACAGAAACCAACAAAAACCGGCGCTATAAATTCAATAATAATTCTGAATGCCAGACCGATATACAAACGCGTTTGCGAAGATTTATGCCCGCCTTCCGTTTTTTCTTTGGCGGCCTGTATTCTTTTATCAAGAGCAACAATATCTTCCGGTTGCGTCATGAAAAATCTCACTGCAAACGAAGAAGTCTGCTATCCAGATATTGTTTGAACGCCGCAAAGTTGCGAACGCCGTAAATAATTTCATTGCCGTCAGCACCGGTAATGTAAAATGCCGGTGTGCCTTCCATGTGCAAGCGTTTTAAGGCCTCTTGCCGATTGGCGATAATTTCTTGAGCCATGGCATCATTATTGATGCAGGCCTTGGCTTCGTTATAGCTTAAACCGTAATTGGCGGCATATTGCATCAAGGTTTCGTCACCTTGTTCCATCCACCAAAATCTTTGTCTTGAGAACAGCTCGTTCAAGAAACCGAAATAGTTTTCATAAGTCATGCATTCTGACAGCATGGCCGCGCTCATCGATTTTTTATCCAGCGGAAAATTCACGAATATAATGCGCAACAACCCCTTGTTGACGTATTCTTCAATAAGTTTGGCTTCGGTATCGAGATGGAAATCGGCGCAGTGAGGGCAGCCGAGAGAAGAATATTCGTACATGGTCAGCGGGGCGCTGATGGAACCGAGTGCATAACGCTGAGAGGCATTAATGGCAATGTTTCTCGGCAATACGGTGGCAATACCGTTCATTTCGGCGGCCACGGCTTTTTGTTCCACCAGAACAATTTTGCCGTCAACATAAGCAAAGCCTTTATAGCTGAAATAAAGATAAGCCGTTACGCAAAAAACAACGATAAACGACAATGTATGACTGATTGTGTTGATAACTTTTTCCATTTTTACATCTTTTTCCACAAGACTACTCCTGTTTTTTATGCTCATTAAACACAGCACGACCAAGCCTTTCGATGGTTTCGCGCAACGCTTCGGACTGAATCCCTTCGGTCAATTCCGTAATATAAATTTCTTCTTGGGGATATACAAGAGTTTTTTTCACATTTACAGCGTTTTTTTTCGTATTTGCAAGGACATCAATACTGCCGGTTTGGACGATTTTAATGGTCGAAACGGCGGGATAACCGAAAAAAACATTTATTTTATTGATGATTGCTGAACTTTTTTGGTTAATTTCCAACGCAAAGGCGCCGCTGAGAACGCTGATATACAGACAACCGTTGCTTTTTTCGTTTTTACGGAAGACAATTTTTTGCGGCAAACTGTATTGCGCCATCTCGGTTCCGACGATTTTTTGCCAATTTTGCAAAATTTCAACCTGCAATAAGCCGTTTTTGCCGAGCAATTTTCTGATGTACGGTGTGGCACTTGTCGCCAAACTGGTTAAATCCTGCAGATGATGATCGGTTGAAATGATATCTTTTTTAGTCATCAATTGTTGTCCTCTTCATCAGCGTGATAATTCGCCAGCGGGTGCTTGCGGCAAACCGTATCCAATAATTTTTGCGAAGTGATGTGCGTATAAATTTCCGTGGTGGCAATACTCTCATGTCCGAGCATTTTTTGCACGGCTCTTAAATCGGCATCGTTGTTGAGCAAATGTGTGGCAAAAGAATGGCGCAAAACGTGCGGCGATATGCGCGACGGATAAATACCGCATTGTGCTGCCAGATTTTTCAAATCTTTATAAAAAGCATCGCGCGTTAAATGACCGTCAACAGCCGTTAAAGACGGAAAAAGCCACGGCGATTCGCTGTTTTTCTTAATAAACTCGGTGCGCAACTCTTTATAGCGCTGCAAAATTTCCAATGCCGTTTCGGCAACGGGAACGAGCCTTTCTTTACTGCCTTTGCCGAAGATTTTTACCAAGCCTTTGGTGTAATTGACGGCACCGGCGGGTAACGCCACCAGTTCGGAAACGCGCATGCCGGTGGCATACATCAGCTCAATCATCACCGCAATGCGCTGAATGCGGTAGTCCTGACTGGCCGCGGCGGCGGCAATCAAATTTTGAATTTCTTCCGCGGTTAAAAATTTCGGCAGCGGCTTCGGTTGTTTCGGCGACAAAACGTTTTGCGCCGGATTAGCGGCAATTTTCTTTTCCGAATAAAGGAAGGTACAAAAATTTTTGATGGCGGAAAGTTTGCGGGCGATACTTTTCGGTGTATAATGCCGGTCATGCAAATCATATAAAAATTTTTCGATGCTTTCTTGGGTAATATCTGTTGTTTCTTGAAGATTTTCGCTTTCAATAAACTGCCGCAAGTCGCGTTCGTATGCCGCCAAAGAATTAGTTGCCGCGCCTTTTTCGGCGGACATCATGGCTAAAAAATTTTCAATTTCCGAACCGAGCATTATTTCTTTGCAACATTAACGGCAACTTTTTGCGATACGTGTTCCGTCGGCACGTTGATATCTTGAACCACCACCACGCCGATGCCGATGACAACGGCAATGGCAAGCGCATAAAAAATGATTTTGGAATTATTTCTGTTGCTGTAAGGATTTCTCATCGTTTTTCCTCAAAGTTTGTTAAAAAATGTTGATTCTATATTAACAAGGTTATATTGTGAGGTCAATAGGTAGAATAACAATGTTAAATACGAAAATAGCAAAAATTGATAAAATTATTTTGCTGGTCGGGTTGATGGGAAGCGGAAAAACAAGTGTCGGTAAAAGGTTGGCTAGACGCTTATCTTTGCCGTTTATCGACGGCGATCAGGAAATTGAAAAGGCGGCAGGTTTGTCGCTGGTAGATGTTTTTAAGTGTTTCGGCGAACAGGAATATCGTGCCGGTGAGGCGCGGGTAATGAAACGTTTATTGCAAGGTACGCCTTGCGTGTTGGCTTCCGGCGGTGGTTCGTTTGTGGCACCGCAGACAAGGGAATTGGCCAAGGAACATGCGCTGACCATTTGGCTGAAAGCCGATATCAACACGCTGTATCATCGCACGGCCGGTCGCACGCGTCGTCCTTTTTTGTTGGGCGATAACAATACGGTTAAAGCCAAACTGGAAGAATATATCGTAGAGGAATATCCGTATTATTCCGAGGCCGACATTATCGTTGAAACCAAAGATGAACGCGTCGAAAATACGGTGCGTCATGTGATTGCCGCCATCAATCGCTTTTATCGCGACCAGCGGCGAAATTCCGGAAAAAAGACGGGAATACAATTGCCGTCGCAGCAATAAAGAGGAAAAAATGCGTCAGAATAACAGAATAGCCGAACAAATGCGTCCGATGGAGTTTGTTGCGGATGTCAATTTATATGCCGAAGGTTCCTGCATGGTCACTTGCGGCAATACCAAAGTTTTATGCACGGCTTCGGTCAGTCCGGAAGTACCGGCTTGGCTCAAAGGGCAAAACCGCGGCTGGATTACGGCGGAATATGCCCTGCTGCCGCGTGTCACACAAACGCGGGTATCGCGTGAAACCAAAGGGGTCGGCGGACGCACGCATGAAATCCAGCGCCTTATCGGGCGTTCGCTCAGAGCC